>NZ_JAKVUA010000020.1:0-64624 GCF_033978845.1 Tenacibaculum sp. 1B UA | reverse complement strand
TGCTAGTTACACCTATTCATTAGATGGAGCCGCAGCACAAACAGGAGCAAATGCTAATATTTTTAATAATGTAGCAGCAGGAGCTCATACAGTAACTGTAGATTATGGAAGTAACTGTACAGAAAATGTATTGGTAACAGTAGCAGCAGATCAAGAATTTACAGCAGCTGTTATAAACACGACAAATCCTACATGTTTAGGAGACAATAATGGAAGTATAGAAGTAGAAGTAAGTTTTCCATCATCAACACCAACTGAGTTTGAATATAATATAGGAGCAACTTGGGTAAGTACTTCAGGAAATAATCCATTTGTTATACCAAACTTTACATCAGGAACACATACAATTGAAGTTCGTCCAGTAGGAGGAATTGCAGCATGTGAGCAAACAGTAAGTGCTACCTTAACAGATCCAAGTGCAGTAACAGTAGTGGCACCAGTAACAAAAGAGGTTACTTGTGTACCAGCAACAGGAGCTACTATTACACCAAATGGAAGCGGAGGAAATGGCGCACCATTTAGTTATGAGTTATTTGATAATGGAGGAACATCAGTAGGAACAACTACGACAGAGTTTGCAGATATAGCAGCAGGAACGTATACAGTAGTAGCTACAGATCGTTTAGGCTGTGATTCAGCACCAGTAACTGTAGTAATAAACCCATCGCAAGCAGTAACTTTTACTGCAGAAGCTCAGTGCTATGATGGTACAAATGGAGAAATAGTAGTAACTGTTTTAACAGGAAATGGTGATTATTCATACAGTTTAGACGGAGGTACTAATTTTACTCCGGTAAGCTCTAATCCGTTTACGATATCAGGATTATCTCCAGCAAGTCATACTATTAGAGTACAAGATGGTAAAGGCTGTTTTACAGATGTTACAGAAATAATTAATCCAGAACTGTTAGCAACTGCAACACCAACAAATGCTAGTTGTACGCCAACAGGAGAAATCTTAGTGAATCCTTCTGGAGGTTCAGGAGTAGGCTATGAATTTTCTGTGGTAACAAATGGCTCAGGAGCAGGAACTTTTAACGCAACAAATCCGATTACTGGATTAGCTCCTGGTACGTACGATGTATATGTGAGAGATGATGCAAACTGTACCTATATAGTACAAGATGTAATTATAGATACAACTACACCTGTTGATATTACCGCTACTGTGAATGAACCAACTTGTAATGGTGATACTGGTAGTATTGATATTGCTATAGCAGCTAATACAGGAGAATCGCCACATACAATAACCATTTCTAATAGTGGAGGAGTTATAAATACAATTAATAATTTTGTAGGTTCAAATATTAGTTTTGATAATTTAGCTGGAAATGATACCTATACAATTACGATTACAGATGCTTTAGGTTGTGCAGATACAGAAGTTATACCATTAACAGATCCACCAGCAATTGTATTGGATTTAGCTGATGTTTTACCACCAAACTGTGCGGTAGATGCATCTCAGACAGGTTTTGATTTTATAAATATCAATCCTAATGATTATTTACCTAACACATTACAGTATAGTTTAGATAACGGAGCTACTTGGACAGATTTTACGGTTACTAATGGTCAAATTAGAGGACTAAATTCTGGAGATATAGTGCAACCAGCTTTACAAATTATTGATGGTTCTGGAACAACTTTATGTTTAGAAGCTTATGGACCTTATGAAATACCTTATAATGTAACTGGTCTTATCGTAAATCCTATTGTAACACCAGGTAATTGTTCAGTAGGATTAACAGTAACTGTTGAGGCATTAGATGGTACAGGGCCTTTTGAATTTGCGATTAATTCACCATCTGGTTGGCAACCAGCTGATCTTGCTGATAATGGTACATTAGGAGACCCTACTAGAACTAAAACATACACAGGCTTAATACCAGGTGTAGATTATGATTTTTATGTTAGAGATGCTACAGGGTGTATAAAAAAGAATAACGAAAATATTTATGATGATTTTACCCCTACTGTACCAATAACGAGTACTGTAAATAATCAAGCATGTTTTGGAACCAATTCAGGTCAAATAACATTTTCAATTAATAATACAAGCGGAGATTTATCTAATGATTTTACTTGGACATTATACGAGAGAGACTTAGTAACGAATTTAGGAAGTCCAGTTTCAGCTGCGTACACAAATGTTTCGCAAACAGGATTTGCTGATATAGTTGTTAATAACTTGGCACCAGGAACGTATTACATAGTATTAACTAACGATGCGGGAACTTGTGAATTTGGAGCCCAAGATGTTGAAATAATTGAAGGAACACAAATTTCTGGTCAAGTTACCAAGGTAAGAGATATTACCTGTACTGTGGATGGCTTAGTAAGAATAGAAAACGTAACAGGAGGATTCCCTGGTTACACTTATACTTTTACTGTAACAAACGGAACAGGAGTTATTTCGGGTAATGCAATTACTATATCAGCAGGAACAGTTACAGGGACTCCAATAACTGTTGAAGCTTTTGTAGAAGATACTAATGGGTGTGGTCCTATAAGTTTAGGTACCGTAGCTTTAAACTTAAGCCCTTCACCTAATATCGTATCAGCAACTCCAGCAAGTTGCGATGTAAATAAAACAATAACTATTAATGTTAATAATGGTACAGCTCCATATAGTTATTCTGTAGATGGAGGAACTACATTTACTTCTCCAACGACTAATACGACTTATATAGCAGAAGGATTAACACCGGGTAGTTATGATGTTGTTGTAAGAGATGCAAATGGTTGTACTGACACTCTGAATGGAGTAATAGTTCATCCAGATATAGACTTTGATTTGAGACCTACAGGAAATGCTACTTGTGTCCCTGGAAATGATGGACAAATAGAAATAAACATCACCTCAGGTACAGGAGGTAATTATGATTATTCATTTGATACTGGTGCAGCAGGAACTATCACCTCACCAGCAACAACTGTAAATGTAGGGTCATTATCACCAGGAGTACACAATGTAACAGTTACTGATGTAACTTCAGGGTGTTCTGAGACGAAACAGATTACTGTTGAGAATCCTGTTATTCCTAATTTCACGGCAGTAGCTACAGTAACAGATATTTGTTTCGGAACATTAACAGGAGAAGTTACAGTTTCACCAGTAGATAATGGTATTTTACCATTAAGTTATGAGATTAACAATGTATCAGGAACATTTAATGCTGTTTTAACAGGAAGTGATACGGTATTTACGAACTTACCAGCAGATGACTATATAGTTACAGCTACGGGAGTAAATGGATGTACAACAGATGTAACTGTAAGTATTGATCAAAATGCTATTATTGATATTTCAAACGCCATTACTGTAACACAGTTTGCTTGTACTACAGGTAATACTGTTAATACTGCAAAAATAGTAGTAGATAAAGGAGCGATTACAGGAGGTACAGGGAAATATGTACGAGTTGTATTTGAAGATGCAGCAGGTAATGTATTGCAAGACGATAGTAATTTTACGTACATATCAACTGATTTAGCAGGAGGTACTTATACAGTAAAAGTATATGATGAAAATACAGATTGTTTTGTGTCTAGAGTAGTAACGATAGCTCCATTTACTCCAATGACAGGAGCAGCTATCAATGTAATCAAAGATACAGACTGTAATACAGGAGAGAATATCACTGTAAAAGTAGTACCTGCATTACCAAACATTCAATATACAATAACAGGAACAGGAGCTACCCCTTTTACACAAACATTAAATGTGGTATCAGATGCAGATGCAGCAGTATTTAATAACGTGCCAGTTGATAATTATACAATTGAGATATACAATGCAGCAACAGGATGTATTTTAGAAGTATATCACACAGTAAAACCAGAACCTACCTTTGATGTATTAGTAAGTAATGTTCAAAGAGCTTGTTTTGGTGGTACAGGAAGTGCAACAATAGATTTTAGTGCAGCTACACCATATACAGATGTTTATACTTACGAAGTATTTGAAGTAGGTAACCCAACTGCTGTTACATTAGGAAATGGTACAGGAGGTACTCCAGAAACAATTACTACCGGATTAGTAGCAGGAGAATATTATGTGGTTGTAAACATGACGAATACACCATTTTGTTCACCAAGAACAGAAAACTTTATAATTGAAGAACCAGCAAATGCATTAGCATTAACTGGTACACCAACGTATATTAATTGTAATGTTACTGATTCTGGAGAAATCTTGTTAGAAGCTCAAGGAGGTTGGGCACCGTATGAGTATCAATTAGTAAATGATTTAACACCAGCTACACCAATTCAAAATTTTGATAGCAATAGAAGAATTACTGGATTAACAGCAGGTGATTATACAGCAACAGTTAGAGATGTTACAGGTTGTGAAGAAACGTTTACATTTACTCTAGAACCGACCACAACTATGGCGGCAGATGTAACTTTTATTCCAAACTTATGTGAAGGAGAAAGAACAGCAACTATTGAGGTAACTAATATAACAGGAGGTCAAACACAAGATGCAACTGTAAGTTATAGCTATATCTTAATCTATCCTGACGGAACAACGCAAGTAGAACAGTTATCAAATACATTTAACAATTTACCAGCTGGTACTAACTATACAGTAATTGTTAGAGATAATAAATATAGCTGTCAGTATACAGAAACTGTAAACATAGTTGATCCATCAGAAGTAGAAGCTTCGGCAAATATCACTGCGGACATAACTTGTAACAACCCTAATGCAACCGTAGAAGTGAGTGCAATAGGAGGTACAGGCAATTATGAATATAGTAGCGATGGAGTGAATTTTGGTCCTAATAATACGTTTACAAACGTAAGTTCAGGTTCTCAAACATTCTATGTGCGTGATGATAATAATTGTGAAGACACAGTTGTAGTAACAGTTAATGCATACGAGCCTTTAGTGCCAACTTTAGTAGTCGATTCAGGATTTGTTACCTGTAATGGAGATGCTAATGGAGTGTTATCAGCAACTGTAACAGGTGGTTTTGGTAATTACGAATACCAATTGTTAGACGGTAGTGATAATCCAGTTGATGGAACATGGCAAACATCGAATAGTTTTGGAGGTTTAGATGTTGGTACATATAAAATTAGAGTAAGAAGTACCAACAGATTTGGAGAAGTATGTACAGAAGACACTGCACCACATACTATTGAAGAACCACAACCTTTAGTAGTTGCTGAAAATCATACTGATGTAAGTTGTTTTGGAGGAAACGATGGTACTATTACAGTATTAGCTTCAGGAGGAAACTTAACAGGATATGAATACAATATTAGTACAGACCCAACTAATAAATTTGTTACCGATAATGTGTTCAGAAACTTAACAGCAGGTACATACACTATTACTGTTAAAGATAAGGTTGGATGTATTGATACTATTGATGTAGTTATTGGTCAACCACAAGAGTTCACAGCAACATTGGTAGGAGTTACAGAACAAACTTGTATTAACGATGCAACTCCAACAATAGAGTTAGATGTACAAGGAGGAACACAACCATATTATGTAAGTATTAATAATATAGAACAACCTACCCAGTATACGACGAATACAATTGTATTAGGAGCTGCTGAAAATATTCAAGCAGGTACGTCTTATTATATTACAGTAAGAGATGAAGCAGGTTGTAATGTTGCAGACCCAATTAGAGTAACTACAGCTGAATCGGTAGATTTACAATTAACAGTTGATTTTGCATATACCTGTGAGGTAGGAAATATTATCAAAGCAATAGTTGATGAAGCATATAGAGCTAATATGTCTTATACGCTATATGATGGAATAGGAAACCCTGTAGTAACAAATAATACAGGAGAATTTATTGATGTACCAGCAGGAACAGGGTATTATGTTACAGCAACACATACAATAACTTCATGTTCTGAAAGTTCTACTAGTAGTCCGATCAATATTGAAGATATTCAAACGTTAACTTTAGATATTGATGATTCGGTTAAGAATACCTTAATAGCTAATGCAGATTTTGGATTACCACCTTATGAGTATAGTGTAGATGGAGGTGACTTTGGACCAGATAACGAGTTCTTAATCTTACAAACAAAAGATTACACTATTACGGTAAGAGATGCTAGAGGTTGTGAGGTAACAATAACTATAAGAGGAGAGTATATTACTATTTTCGTTCCAAATTTATTTACTCCAGATGGAGACGGAACAAATGATTATTGGTACCCTCGTGAAGTAGAAGAATACCATGATATTAAAGTATTTATTTACGATAGATATGCACGTAACATTGCCGACTTTAAAGGTTCTGTACAAGGATGGGATGGTACTTATGAAGGTACCCCATTACCATCAGGAGATTATTGGTATACTATTTACTTTAAAGAGTTGTCAGGTCAAGAGAAGAAAATAATGGGACACTTTACACTATATAGATAAAAAAGAAATGAGAAAAATATTAATAATTTTAAGTGTGGTATTTAGTAGTGTAAAACTTACTGCACAAGAAGTAGAATTACCTCAATATGTAAGTCATTTGGCTGACAACCCATTTTTAATTTCACCAACTTATGCAGGTATAGGAACGGGGTTACAAGTTAGGTTAAATGGAGTAAGCCAGTGGATTGGAGTTAAAGACGCACCTGATACACAATCATTAACAGTTGAAGCACGTATTGCAGATACTTTTGGTGGTGGAATCACGTTATTTAATGATAAAAATGGGTATACCACTCAAAAAGGAGCAAAATTGTCATTTGCAAGTCACTTAACATTAAGTGACTTTCATGATAGTTTTCTATCGTTTGCTTTAAGTTATAGCTTTACGCAATTTGGTATTGATACATCAGAAAATAACTCAGGACAAACAGTATCAAACAGAACTTTAAACAATTCAAATTTTGATGTAGGTTTGTTATATCGTTACGAACGATTTAGTATTAGTGCAAACATTATGAACATCTTAAATAAAGAGATAGAGGATTTTCAAACGGGAGAACCAGAAGTATTGAGAAAATATATACTTTTTACATCTTACACTTTTACGAAATTAAGCAGAAACTTTGAACTAGAGCCATCAATGTTAGTGGAGTATAGAGAAGCAGACAAACGTTCTAGAACGGATATGAATATTAAAGCTAGAAGAGGAATAAGAGATGGGTATGTTTGGGCTGGTTTAAGTTACACGTTCTTAAACGACCAGTTTTTTCAACCAAATGCTATTGCTCCATTACTTGGTTTAAAGAAAAACAACCTGTATATGTCGTATGGTTTTAGTATCAATATGAATAAAACGCAAGATTATAATTACGGAACACACATGATTACACTTGGGTTTGATTATGAAAGAAGACCAAGTTTAGCACGTTGTACTCAAAAAATGATCATGTTTTAATAATAAAAAACATAAATTATCAAATCCTCAAGTGTTAGCTTGAGGATTTTCTTTTTCTTTGTATTAATGGAAAAAAATAACGATACATCAATAAATCTAAATAAATATATCAGTAGTACAGGTATTTGTTCACGTCGTGAAGCAGAACGCTTTATTACGGAAGGAAGAGTTACCATAAATGGAAACCCTACCCAGTTAGGAAACAGAGTTCATGAAGGAGATGTGGTAAAAATTGATGAAAAACCATTAAAAGCAAAGCCTAAAACTATTTATATAGCGTTAAACAAACCAGTAGGTATTGTTTGTACTACAGATAGTAAAGAGCGGAAAAATATAGTAAAGTTTGTAGGGCATCCGCAACGATTGTTTCCTATTGGTCGATTAGATAAACCTTCAGAAGGATTAATTTTTTTAACCAATGATGGTGATATTGTAAACAAAATATTACGAGCAGGGAATAACCACGAAAAAGAATACATTGTTTCGGTTAACAAACCATTCGATGAACGCTTTATAAAAAGAATGAGTAATGGAATTCCAATTTTAGGAACTGTAACAAAAAAATGCAAGGTAGAACGTGTAAATGATACTACATTTAAAATAACCTTAGTACAAGGCTTAAACCGTCAAATAAGACGCATGTGTGAATACTTGGGTTACGAAGTAAAAAAATTAAAGCGCACACGTATTATGAACGTAACTTTAGGAAGTTTAAAAGTAGGAGAGTGGCGAGAATTATCATCTAAAGAAATGGATGAAATTAATCGTCTTGTAGCAGGTTCGTCAAAAACATACGAAGAAGCAGAAAAAAAGACTAAAACTACTTCTCCTCAAAAAACTAAACCCAAGAAGAAAGTAGATTTCAAAACTAAGTTTGGAAGAAGAAGAAAAAGTTAAAAATCAGTAATAAGAAACTTTTAACTATCTACTTTTAAACATTCAACTTACATGTGTATCTTTGCCACTTATGCAATTTGACTTAAAAATAACAGATCCAAAAAGTAAAGCACGAGCAGGTGTTATTACTACTGATCACGGAATCATAGAAACTCCAATATTTATGCCTGTAGGTACAGTAGCTACAGTTAAAGGAGTACATCAATCAGAATTAAAAGATGAAATCAACCCTGATATTATTTTAGGAAATACATATCATTTATACTTACGTCCAAAATTAGAAACTTTAGAAGCTGCAGGAGGTTTACATAAGTTCATGAATTGGGACCGTAATATTTTAACTGATAGTGGAGGATACCAAGTATATTCTTTATCAGGGAGAAGAAAAATTAATGAAGAAGGAGTTAAATTTAAAAGTCATATAGATGGATCTACGCATTTTTTTACACCAGAAAATGTAATGGAAACACAACGTACCATCGGGGCAGATATAATTATGGCTTTTGACGAATGTACACCGTACCCTTGTGATTATAACTATGCAAAGCGATCTATGCATATGACACATCGCTGGTTAGATCGTTGTATAAAACACTTTGAAAAGACACCTCCAAAATACGGATACAGTCAGTCTTTATTTCCAATTGTACAAGGAAGTACATACAAAGATTTACGTAAACAATCAGCAGAATATATAGCAAATTCAGGAGCAGAAGGAAATGCTATTGGAGGACTATCAGTAGGAGAACCTGCAGAAGAAATGTATGCAATGACTGAAGTAGTTACAGCAATATTACCTGAAGATAAGCCACGCTATTTAATGGGAGTTGGTACACCAATTAACATTCTAGAAAATATAGCATTAGGAGTTGATATGTTCGATTGTGTAATGCCTACACGTAACGCACGTAACGGAATGTTATTTACAGCACACGGAAGCATTAACATCAAGAATAAAAAATGGGAAAAAGATTTCTCTCCAATTGATGAAATGGGAATTACTTGGGTAGACACCATGTACTCTAAAGCATACTTACGTCACCTTTTTGCTTCAAGAGAAATGTTAGGAAAACAAATAGCTTCTATTCATAATTTAGGATTTTATTTATGGTTGACTCGAGAAGCACGTAAACACATTATAGCAGGAGATTTTGCAGAATGGAAAGATAAGATGGTAAAACAAATGGATAAACGTTTGTAATTTGAAAATACTAGATTGGTACATATTAAAACGTTACTTAACAACTTTCTTGTTTACATTACTTGTTTTAATACCTATAGCAGTAGCTATTGATATTGCAGAAAAGGTTGATAAGTTTTTACGAGAAGAAAACTTAACACTGTTTGAAATAGTTAACGATTACTATAAAAACTTTATTATTTATTATGCTAATACATTTATGCCATTAGCATTATTTATAGCAGTTATACTATTTACTTCTAAGCTAGCAAGTAATACAGAAATTGTAGCAATTAATAGTTCTCAAGTATCATTTACACGATTTTTATATCCATATTTTATAGGAGCAACTATAGTTTGTGCAATTGCACTCTCAATGAATCACTTTTTTGTACCTTCAAGTAGTAAAACAAGGAAAGCTTTTGAAAAAAAGTATTTAAAGAAAAAAAAGTATGCAGATACTTCCATTCGCGAGTTTAGTTTACAATTAAATGATAGTACTTATGTATATATCCAAAACTTTGATTTAAAAAGAAATTCAGGGTATAACTTCTCAATTGACTTATATGAGGGTATTAAGTTAAAAAGAAAACTTACTGCTGATAATATTAATTGGAAGGAAAAGGATAGTACATTTAAACTATATAACTGGAAAGAACGAAAAATTTTTAAAGAAAGAGATAGTATCTTTTCAGGAAGAAGCTTAGATACCACATTTACATTTACACCAGAAGATTTTAATTACAAGAATATTATGGCACAAGAAATGAACTCTCCAGAGTTGGTTAAGTTTATTGAAGTGTCTAGAAAAAGAGGAATAAAAAACTTAAACGCTTATTTAGTAGAACTATACAAAAGAACAAGTTTACCAATTGCCAGCTACATACTAACATTAATAGCTGTGGGGCTAGCACATAGGAAAAGTAGAGGAGGTATAGGAGTTAATTTAGCCATAGGTATTAGCGTTATGTTTATTTATGTTTTCTTTTTAAAAGTAGCAGAAGTATTAGGAGCCGTAGCAGGAGCAAATGCCCTGTTAAATGTTTGGATACCTAATATAGTATTTGGTTTATACGCTATTTATTTATATTTCAATGCAAGGAGATAAATTAAAGAATTACTTACTCTTACACTTAATCGTTTTTATTTGGGGGTTTACAGCAATACTAGGAGCATTAATATCGATAGATGCAGTTCCTTTAGTTTGGTATAGAATGTTATTAGCAGTAGGTTTTATTGCTTTATATTTTATAATAAGAAAGAAGTCATTTAAAGTAGAAAAGAAAGCATTAATTAAGTTTGCCGTTTCAGGGGTAATTATAGCAGTACATTGGATAACTTTTTTCAAAGCAATAAAAGTATCAAATGTTTCAGTAGCTTTGGTAATGATGAGCACAGGAGCTTTTTTCGCTTCATTCATAGAACCTTTTTTCTTTAAAAGAAGAATAAAACTAATTGAAATAGTCTTAGGCTTGCTAGTAATCGTAGGTTTATACATTATTTTCAATTTTGAAAGTCAGTATACGCTTGGAATTATTTATGCGCTAATATCAGCCTTTTTATCAGCCTTGTTTTCAGTATTAAATGGAGTGTTTATAAAAAAACATGAAGCCAATACTATTTCGTTTTACCAACTATTATTTGGAGTATTAGGAGTAACTATATATTTATTGTTTACACAGAAGTTTTCATTAGCGTTTTTCCAATTACAAGTAACTGATTGGGTATATTTATTAATTTTAAGTAGTGTTTGTACAGCCTATGCATTTATTGCATCTGTGAAGGTAATGAAGTATCTAACACCTTATACAGTAATGCTTACGATTAATTTAGAGCCTATATATGCTATTGTTTTAGCATTATTAATATTTGGAGAGAAAGAACAAATGAATCCAGAGTTTTATTATGGAGCATGTATCGTCTTAATAGTAGTAGTACTAAACGGAGTACTTAAAAATGCTTCTTCAATAAAAAAGAAAATCATAAAAAAATAGTATTTTAAGAAAAGCGATGGAGGTAAACTGTACAATTTTTTAGTATGTTTGCCTTTACAAACAACTAACTATAAAATTAGAAAATCAAACTATATACAAGAATACAATGGAATATTTAGATTTTGAAATGCCAATAAAGGAACTAGAAGATCAGTTGGCAAAATGTTTTGATATAGGAAAAGAAAGCGATGTAGATGTAACAGCTACATGTAAGAAAATTGAAAAAAAATTAGAGAAAGCAAAAAAAGATATATATAAGAATTTAACTGCATGGCAACGAGTACAGTTATCTCGTCATCCTAATCGTCCTTATACTTTAGATTATATAAAAGCGCTTTGTGGGGATACATTCATGGAATTACATGGTGACCGTAGTGTAAAAGACGACAAAGCAATGATTGGTGGATTAGGTAAAATTGGAGATCAATCATTTATGTTTATAGGTCAACAAAAAGGATACAACACCAAAACACGTCAGTACCGTAATTTTGGTATGGCTAATCCAGAAGGATACCGTAAAGCATTACGTTTAATGCGCATGGCTGAAAAATTTGGAATTCCAGTAGTAACTTTTGTAGATACTCCAGGTGCTTACCCAGGATTAGAAGCTGAAGAGCGTGGACAAGGAGAAGCAATTGCTCGTAATATCTTTGAAATGACTCGTTTAAAAACTCCAATTATTACAATAATTATAGGAGAAGGAGCTTCGGGAGGAGCTTTAGGAATAGGAGTAGGAGATAGAGTATATATGTTAGAAAACTCTTGGTACTCAGTTATTTCACCAGAAAACTGTTCTTCAATTTTATGGCGTAGTTGGTCAGAAAAAGAAAAGGCAGCAGAAGCATTAAAATTAACTGCTGAAGATGGTATGAAACTAAAAATAGTAGACGATATCATTCAAGAACCATTAGGAGGAGCACACTCTGATCGTGAAGGAGCTTTTAAAGCAGTACAAGAACAAATTATAAAGGCTTACAAAGAACTTAAAGATATACAAGATAATGACTTAATAACTCAGCGTATGGAAAAATATGCCAATATGGGAGTGTATAAAGAATAGTTTGAAAGTCCTTAGAAATAACAATATTAAAACTCGCCAATTGGCGAGTTTTTTGTTTTATAAATATTTTACAATATTATTTGTTTGTTAAATGAATTTATATATATAATTTTGCCGACCGAAATGAGTAATACATTTAACAAATATCTTTTTCTATTAATATTCTTATTAAAAGGATGGTCTACATCATATGCAGATCATAACAATTTTAATAAGAGTATATCAGTGCCTGTTTTAAATTCAGCCTGTGTAGAGACCCAAATTGTTACTCAAAACACCATTAACTTAGCTTTTGATAAACAGCATCAAGATTCTGAAAGAGAGAATTATTTTGAAATCAGCGAAATTGAGGACAAAACTCAAGATGAAAATGAAGTAGATGAAAGTTTGTCAAAATTTGGAAGTTACTTATCAGCCATTTTACATGCGCAGTTTTTTGAGAGTCAGTTTTGTGTAGTAAAAGAAAAAACACAACGCTTTAAAGAGTACACTTTTAGCTCAATTTTAAAACTACATGTAGAATTTCAAATTTTTATAATTTGATACCTTTCCTTTTAAAGTAAGTCTAAATTCATCATTTAGTTTACTTTATATACTTACACATAAGAATTTAATTAAATTTTTAGAATAACCATTGATTTTCAATGGTTACACACTCACTCTAACTTTACAAATACATACAAAAATGAAAAAAAACTTCATTTTCATGAGCCTATTTGCGCTATTAATTCATATTAGCTGCGAATCAAAAAAGGAATCTAAACACCCAGAAACCAAATTCCTTGTAACCAATCCCATTAAAAAAGACACGTCAATAACCAAAGATTATGTAAGTCAAATACATGCTATTCAGCACATAGAAGTAAGGGCATTAGAAAAAGGATATTTAAAGAAAGTATTTGTTGATGAAGGACAGCATGTGAAAAAAGGGCAACGTATGTTTCAAATTTCACCAAATGTTTACAAAGCAGACTTACAAAAAGCAAAAGCTGAAGCAAAAGCAGCTGAAATAGAATATAAAAATACACAGTTATTAGCGGAAGGAAACGTAGTTTCTAAAAACGAATTAGCCTTAGCAAAAGCAAACTACGAAAAAGCAAAAGCTGAAGTAATGCTAGCACAAACACACCTAGGTTTTACAAGTATTAAGGCACCATTTAATGGTATAATGGACCACTTAGATGTTAGAAAAGGAAGTTTGTTAGATGAAGGAGAGCTCCTAACAACACTATCAGACAACAGTAAAATGTGGGTATATTTTAATGTGCCAGAAACAGAATATCTAGACTACATAATGAGTCAAGATAAAGACAAGAAAAAAGAAGTAACACTTTTAATGGCAAATAACAAACCATTCAATCAAAAAGGAATAGTAGAAACGATTGAAGGAGAGTTTAATAATGAAACAGGAAATATTGCCTTTAGAGCAACTTTCTCAAATCCAGATGGAATTTTAAGACACGGAGAAACAGGAAGTATTTTAATGGAAGTTCCATACGAAGGAGCCTTAATAATTCCACAAAAAGCCACTTTTGAAGTATTAGATAAGAAATATGTTTTTGTAGTAGATAAAAACAATACAGTAAAACAGCGAGAAATTACTGTAGAAGCAGAATTACCACACTTATTTATAGTAGAAAAAGGACTTACAGAAAACGATAAAATATTGTTAGAAGGAATCCGTATGGTAAAAGACCAACAAAAGATACATGTTGAGTTTAAAGAGCCAAATGCTGTAATGTCTAGTTTAGACTTATATGCAGAGTAATCAAAAACTAAAATTCAACAAAACATGTTTAGTCAATTTATAAAAAGACCAGTACTAGCGATTGTTATTTCGATAATAGTTGTTTTTACGGGGTTGTTATCAATAAAACAACTCCCAATATCACAGTTTCCACAAATTGCACCAACCACGGTAAACATATTTATCGCCTATCCAGGTTCAAGTGCAGATGTATTGGTAAACTCAACACTAATTCCTCTAGAAACAGCTATCAATGGAGTACAAGGAATGCGTTATATCGCTTCCGATGCTACAAGTGCAGGAGAAGGAACCTTACGTGTAATTTTTGAACCAGGTACAGATCCCAACCAAGCGGTAGTAAGGGTAAAAACAAGGGTAGATCAAGTAATGCCCTTATTACCTGAGTTAGTACAGCGAGAAGGGGTAATTATTACTCCAGTACAACCAAGTATGTTAATGTATGTGAACCTTTTCAGTAAAGAAAAAAACAATGATGAGAAGTTCCTATACAACTATGCATACACTAAAATGATACCCGAGATTCAACGTATTAATGGTATTGCTAGTGCTAAAATTTTAGGAAGTAGAAAATATGCGATGAGAGTTTGGTTAAAACCCGACCGAAT
Source organism: Tenacibaculum sp. 1B UA (assembly GCF_033978845.1). Lineage (NCBI taxonomy): Bacteria > Pseudomonadati > Bacteroidota > Flavobacteriia > Flavobacteriales > Flavobacteriaceae > Tenacibaculum > Tenacibaculum sp. 1B UA. The sequence goes on along the minus strand of NZ_JAKVUA010000020.1, from coordinate 49,753 downwards.
GAGAGCCTATAATATTTCTGCGGAAGAAATTTTAGAAGCTATGGAAGACCAAAGTATTTTGGCAAGACCTGGAAGACTGGGAAGAAGTTCAGGAATCAAATCACAATCACTAGAATACGTACTTACCTATCAAAACAGGTATAACGAACCAGATCAGTACAAAGACATTATTATTCGAGCAAATGAAGAAGGAGAAATTTTAAAGCTTAAAGATGTTGCCGAAGTGAAGTTAGGGAGTGAATTCTTTGATATTTACTCAAATTTAGATGGGTATCCATCAGCATCTATTGTTTTAAAACAAACCTTTGGAAGTAACGGTAGTGATGTAATAGCATCGGTAAAAGAAAAGCTAAAAGAATTAAAAGAAGATTTACCACCTGGTATTGATTTTAAAATTAGTTATGATGTTTCTAACTTTTTAGATGCCTCAATAGAACAAGTAATACATACGCTTAGAGATGCTTTTATTTTAGTAGCAATTGTGGTATTTCTATTTTTAGGAGACTTACGATCAACCTTAATTCCAATTATAGCAGTGCCAGTTTCTTTAATTGGAGCATTCTTTGTCATGCAACTTTTCGGGCTTTCAATAAACTTAATCACCTTATTTGCATTAGTATTAGCGATAGGTATTGTAGTAGATGATGCTATTGTGGTTGTAGAAGCTGTTCATTTAAAAATGGAGAAAGAACACCTTACACCTTACCAAGCATCTAAGGCAGCATTAGGAGAAATAGGGGGAGCTATTTTAGCAATTACGCTGGTTATGGTTTCTGTATTTGTACCAATTTCTTTTATGACAGGTCCCGTAGGAGTTTTCTACAGACAGTTCTCTATAACAATGGCGGGTTCTATCATTATTTCAGCAGTGGTAGCATTAACATTAACACCAGTATTGTGTGCAATGATGTTAAAGAACAACCAAGGAAAAGAAAGAAAAAAATCAATTGTAGATAAGTTTATTGATTGGTTTAACAAAGGGTTTGAAAAGCTTACTGGAAGATATGTAAAAGTGTTAAACAAAATTGTAGCACGAAGAATGTTAACCTTCGGAGTATTACTAGCTTTCTGTGCAGGAATATTTATCACCAATAAAACGTTGCCTGCAGGTTTTATTCCTAGTGAAGATCAAGGAATGATTTATGCAATTATTCAAACACCACCAGGTGCTACTTTAGAACGCACAAATGAAGTAGCAAGAAAACTACAACAAATTTGTGAAGAAACTGAGGGAGTAGAGTCGGTTTCATCTTTAGCAGGATATGAAATTATGACCGAAGGTAGAGGGTCAAACGCAGGTACCTGTTTGATTAATTTGAAACCATGGTCAGAACGTCATCATTCAGTTCACGAAATCATGGAAGAACTAGAAGAAGAAACCAAAGACTTAGGAGCGGTTATAGAATATTTTGAACCACCAGCAGTACCAGGTTTTGGATCTTCAGGAGGATTCTCAATGCGTTTATTAGATAAAACAAACTCAACAGACTATCACGAGTTTGAACGTATTAATAACAAGTTTATGGAATCGTTATCAAAACGAAAAGAGCTTACTGGGTTATTTACTTTTTATTCTGCAAACTATCCGCAGTACGAATTAAAAATCGACAATAAAAAAGCGATGCAAAAAGGAGTGACCATTGGTAAAGCCATGGAAAACCTAAACATTTTAATAGGTAGTACCTATGAACAAGGTTTTATCCGTTTTGGTAGATTTTTTAAAGTATACACACAAGCAGCGCCAGAATACAGAAGAATCCCTTCAGATTTAGAAAAGCTATATGTTAAAAATGAAGAGGGAGAAATGGTGCCTTATTCAGCTTTTATGAGTTTAGAGAAAAAACTAGGACCTAATGAGATAACACGGTACAATTTATATAATTCAGCGGCTATTAGAGGGTTACCAGCACGAGGATACACAAGTGGAGATGCTATTAATGCGATTAAAGAAGTATCAGCGAAAGAGCTCCCTAGAGGGTATGATATTGCTTGGGAAGGACTTACCTATGATGAAGCAAGAAGAGGTAATGAATCAGTATATATATTCATTATTGTTTTAGCCTTTGTATACTTTGTACTAGCAGCGCAGTACGAAAGTTTTATACTACCATTAGCTGTAATTTTATCGCTTCCAGTAGGAGTGTATGGTTCATTTACATTATTAAAATTAATGGGCTTAGCAAATGATGTATATGCACAAATAGGTATTATTATGCTGGTCGGTTTATTAGGTAAAAATGCGGTATTAATTGTAGAATTTGCCGTATTAAAACGAAGTCAAGGAGCTACAATTTTTGAAGCAGCTATTGAAGGTGCTAAAGAACGGTTCAGACCAATTTTAATGACTTCATTTGCATTTATAGCAGGACTAATACCTCTAGTTATAGCACACGGAGCAGGAGCTATTGGTAATAGAACTATTGGTGGATCGGCTTTAGGAGGAATGTTAATAGGTACAATTTTCGGAGTTTTAATTATACCAGGTCTCTATTACATATTTGCTAAAATGAGTGATGGAAGAAGCTTAATTAAAGACGAAGCTAATGAACCAGTTTCTGAAGAATTTATAAGAATAAATGAAGTTGAAGGAAGTAAAACAAAAGCTAAAATAGCAGAGCTTAAAAAACTTCTAAAGAAAATAATTAAAAGAGAAAACAATGAAAACTAAAAGAAGAAGTTCATTTATAATAAAAAAAGCACACTTTTTAAGTGTGCTTACCCTCTTAGTTTTGTGCTCTTGTGTATCAAATCAAGTAGTAAGAGAAGAAAATAAGGCGGTACCAGAGAATTTTAAGAACCAACCTGCAGATTCATTAAATACAGCGACTATTAAATGGCGTGACTTTTTTTCAGACTCACATTTAATTTCTCTGATAGATACAGCTTTATCAAACAACCAAGAGTTGAACATAATGTTACAACAAGTAGCTATTTCAAAAAATAACATCAAAGCAAAAAAAGGAGAGTATTTACCATTTGTAAATATGTATGCCGGGGCAGAAGTAGAAAAGGTAGGGAAGTATACTAGAAATGGAGCCGTTGAAGAAAATTTAAATATTCACGAAAATGAAAAATTTCCAGAGCCATTAACTGATTTTTCAATAGGACTTTCTGCTTCATGGGAGTTAGATGTTTGGAAGAAGTTACGAAATGAGAAGAAAGCAGCAGTACTAGAATACTTAGCTAGTGTTGAAGGAAAAAACTTTATGGTAACTAATTTGGTTTCAGAAATTGCAAATTCATATTACGAATTAGTAGCATTAGATAATGAATTATCTATGGTTTCACAAAACTTAGAAATTCAAAAAAATGCATTGCAAATGGTGAAGCTTCAAAAACAAGCTGCAAGAACAACTGAATTGGCAGTACGTAGGTTTGAAGCGAGTGTACTTAAAAACCAAAGTCACCTATATGAACTTCAACAAGAGATAGTAGAAACTGAAAATAAAATTAACTTTTTAGTAGGAAGATACCCACAACCTATAGAAAGAAACTCAAATAATTTTATTGATAAGTCCATAGAAGGAGTAAAAGCAGGAATTCCATCACAACTGTTACAAAACAGACCCGATTTAAGGAGAGCTGAATACGAATTAGCAGCAGCCAAATTAAATACTAAAATTGCACGAGCTAATTTTTATCCATCAATCGGTATAAAAGCAGGAGTAGGGTTACAAGCATTTAAACCTAAGTTTTTAACATCAACACCAGAATCGTTAGTGTATTCTTTAGCAGGTGATATTGTAGGGCCTTTAATCAATAGAAAAGCTATAAAAGCAGTTTATAAAACAGCCAACAATAAACAATTACAAGCTGTTTACGAATACGAAAGAGCTATTTTAAATGCGTATTTAGAAGTAGCGAACGAGCTTTCAAAAATTGATAACTTGAAAAACAGTTATGATTTAAAAAAGCAACAAGTAGAAGCATTAAACGAATCTATAGACCTTTCAATTCGTTTGTTTAAATCGGCAAGAGCAGAATATACAGAAGTGTTGTTAACACAAAGAGAAGCATTAGAGTCTAAAATAGAAATTATAGAAACTAAAAGAGATCAATTATTAACAAACGTAAAAGTATATAAAGCCTTAGGAGGAGGCTGGAACTAATTTTTTTCATTCGTTATTAACTATTAATTGTTGTTAAAGTGGTAGTTTTTATTAACTATCCAAAAGACTCGCTAACTGGCGAGTCTTTTTTATTCAATACTTTTCAAGTACCTTCGTAATACCTCATAAAAAGAGATTGTAATATCATAATTCAATGAGTAAAGAAGAGTTAGCTATAAAAACCACCTACTTTAGTATTCTAAGTAATACTAGTTTAGCAATTATTAAAGGATTAGCAGGTATTTTTGGAAACTCATACGCATTAATAGCAGATGCAATTGAATCTACTACCGATATTTTTTCTTCTATTTTAGTGTTGTTAGGATTAAAATATGCGAAAAGACCCGCAGATAAAAACCATCCGTACGGACATGGAAAAATAGAACCTTTAATCACCTTTGTAGTAGTAGCCTTTTTGGTAACTTCAGCTACAGTTATAGCCTATGAAAGTATACAGAATATTCAAACACCACACAAAACTCCTAAACCATGGACGTTACTCGTTTTAGGAGCAATTATTATTTGGAAAGAAATATCTTTTCAAGTGGTTATAAGAAAAAGTAAAGAAATTAATAGTTCTTCCTTAAAAGCAGATGCGTGGCATCATCGAAGTGATGCAATTACCTCTGTAATGGCATTTATAGGTATTTCCATAGCTCTTATTTTTAAAGAAGGTTATGAAACAGCTGATGATTGGGCAGCTTTATTAGCCTCATTTTTTATTTTATACAATAGCTATTTAATTTTTAGACCAGCGCTGGGAGAGATAATGGATGAACATGTATACGATGATTTGATAGAAGAAATAAGAGGAAAATCTATGGAAGTAGCAGGTGTTTTAGGAACAGAAAAATGTTTTGTGCGTAAAGCAGGAATGAAATATCATGTAGATTTACATGCCATTGTTGATAGTACCATTACAGTAAAAGAAGGACACGACATTGCTCATAAATTAAAAGATTATTTAAGAGAAAAACTCCCAGATTTGGAGCATGTTTTAATTCATATAGAGCCTAATGAATACTAAAAAAAGCAACCTTTAGGTTACTGAGCGTAGTCGAAGTAAGGTTGCTTTTTGTTTATGGTATATTTAAATACTTGTGTGTTTGTAAGGAAATTTTCCATTGTGGATGTTCCATTACATAATCAACAATTTGTGGAGTCATTTTTTCCTTTTTACTCCATTCAGGTTGTAAAAATAACGTACATTTTTTACCAACTTTAGCAGCTTGTTCTTCTGCAAACTGAAAATCATTTTTATTATGAATAATCATTTTCAATTCGTCTGCTTCTTGGTAAGCACGTTCTAAAGGTAATTTGTTTTTTTTAGGAGACAAACAAAACCAGTCCCAAACCCCTGAAAAATCATACGCTCCAGAAGTTTCAATATGTGTTTTAATACCTTTTTCTTGAAGTTGCTCTGTAATATAATCTAAACTCCACATTAAAGGCTCTCCACCTGTAATAACTACAGTTTCGGCATATTTCTTTGCGTTTTCAATAATGATATCCGTTTTTGTAGGTGGATGTAAATTAGCATCCCAACTTTCTTTTACATCACACCAATGGCAACCTACATCGCAACCACCAATACGAATAAAATAAGCAGCAGTACCAGTGTGTGCTCCTTCTCCCTGAATCGTGTAAAACTCTTCCATTAGCGGAAGCATTTCTCCTGTGTTAATTAACTCTTGTACTTCTTTTTTCAACATAAGGGTGCAAAGATAGGCAACATTAAAAATTAATGAATGATTTTTGTTACTTTTACGTGTTTTTATCACAAAAAAGGTCAAGAATAATGAGTAAAACCGAAGCGTTTTTCAATTACATCAAAGAAGGCTATACACCAAAAGGAGAGTTTATTACACTAGGAGCAGGAATGTTAGGAGAAGAAACAGTAACTAATGCCCATGTAAATATTCCTTTAAAAACATTAAACCGTCACGGATTAATAGCTGGAGCAACAGGAACAGGTAAAACAAAAACCTTACAAGTACTGGCGGAAAACATGTCAGAAAAAGGAATTCCTGTGTTGTTGATGGATGTAAAAGGTGACTTAAGCGGATTGGCACAACCAAGTCCTGGGCATGTAAAGATTGATGAACGTCACGAAAAAATCGGAATACCATTTACTCCAACAAAATTTCCAATAGAAATCTTATCAATTTCAGAACAAAATGGAGTACGTTTGCGTGCTACAGTTTCTGAATTTGGACCAGTATTATTATCGCGGATATTAGATTTAACTGAAACACAATCAGGAATTGTAGCGATTATTTTTAAATATTGTGATGATAATCAATTACCATTATTAGACTTAAAAGATTTCAAGAAAATTCTTCAATATATTACCAATGAAGGAAAGGAGGAAATTAAAAAAGAGTATGGACGAATCTCTACCGCAAGTACAGGAGCAATTCTTAGAAAAATTATTGAAATTGAGCAACAAGGAGGTGATTTATTCTTCGGAGAAAAATCGTTTGATGTTGACGATTTAACTCGAATAGATGAAAACGGACGTGGAGTTATTTCTGTACTACGTTTAACAGATATTCAAGATAGACCAAAACTGTTTTCAACCTTTATGCTACAGTTATTAGCCGAGGTGTATGAAACTTTCCCAGAGCAAGGAGACAGCGGTAGACCAGAATTGATAATTTTTATAGATGAAGCTCACTTAGTGTTTGATGAAGCTTCAAAAGCTTTGTTGAGTCAGATTGAAAGTATCGTAAAGTTAATCCGTTCAAAAGGAATAGGATTGTATTTCGTTACACAAAATCCAAAAGATGTTCCAGAAGATGTATTGGCTCAGTTAGGAATGAAAGTTCAACATGCCTTACGTGCATTTACGGCAAAAGATAGAAAAGCAATTAAATTAGCAGCCGAAAATTATCCAGATTCTGAATATTATGATACTAAAGAAGTATTAACACAGTTAGGTATAGGAGAGGCGTTGATTTCTGTTTTAAATGAAAAAGGAATTCCAACTCCGTTAGCGCGAACAATGTTACGTGCACCAATGAGTAGAATGGATGTATTAACAGAGAAGGAAATTAAGCAAGTTTTAGACAATTCGAGATTAATTCCGAAATACAACGATGCCATAGACAGAGAGAGTGCATACGAAATGTTGAATGAGAAGATTGAAAAAATAAATGAAGAGAAAATCAAAGAAGCTCGTAAAGAGGAAGATGAAAGAACAAGAAGAAGATCTTCAACAGGTAGTAGAAGTACTCGTATGAACCCAGTAGTAAAAGTATTAACGAGTGCTACTTTTATTAGAGCAGCTTTTGGGATTTTGAAAAAAGTACTAAAATAACAAATAGAAGAAATAGACGTTTTAAACATAAAAGAAGACCAATGAGAACATTAATGAAACCTTTAGTTATCGCAGTAATATCAGTATTATTTATCCAATGTGGTAATAGCAAATTTGATATTGCTAAAGGAAAAGTAGGAAAGTTAACTACTAAAACAACTGTTAACGAAATTGAAAACGTATTTAAGCAAGACTCAGTAGTTAAAGTATTAAGTGAAGGAGCTAAAGGAAATAATCTTTTTCAAGAAGATGATAAGTACTTGGTATATGAAAAAGGAGGTAAACATTTGTTAACCATTACTCCAAAAGAACAATTAGATTCTATATCAACTATTAAAAGTATTGAGATTTTTGACGATCGTTTTAAAACAAAGTCAGGAATCAATATAAAATCTACTTTTCAAGAAATTAACGCAAATACTAAAGTTAATAAAGTTGAATCATCATTTTCATCAGCAACGTTATTTATTGACGACTTAAATGCAACAATAACGATTGATAATGAAGATTTGGGTTTAAAAGAATTTAGTACTCAAAAAGTAACCGTTGAACAAATTCCTGATTTAGCAAAGATTAAATCGTTTACCATTTGGTTTAACTAAAAATATTCAAAGCCGAAACATCTGTTTCGGCTTTTTAATTAATAATAGCTACGTAATTTTAAAATATGGAAGTAATAAAAATAGTATTTTTTGTATTGGGAGTTTTTTTTGGAGAAAACAGCAGAATAGGAGCGGAGAAAACAACCGTTACAGTAAACCCAAAAGAGCAAACAGTAACCATTGTTCAAGAAAATATATTTGCACTAATAGTAAAAGAAGGAGATAGTTTACAGGTTAGCTCAGAATTAAAAAAAATAATAGCAAGAAATTGGAGGAAAGAAATAGAAACCTATCCATCAAAATCATGTACTTTTTATGTTACTGATAACGATAATTTGAACGCAAAAATTATATTGAATTATCCTTCGGAAAAAGAACTAAAAGATTTTGCACTAGACTTTAACCAAGAAACAAAAGAGTTCTCTTTAATAAACATTCCTGATTGGAATGTTGAAACAGAAGATGGAGCATTGAAAGGAAACTATTGGAGATTTAATGCAGATGATAACTTTACTTTTGTTGTTACTCCTTTTAAAAACATGCCAGATAAGTTTAAAAGTGCTAAAAGGAGCCTTACATCAATTTGGAAAGCTGAAAAGGATAATTAAAAGAGACATAATAAAAAAAAGTTTTTTATTAGCCTAATGCCTTGATGTTAAAGTTTCGTGCCGTAGTATCAGCGACCCTTGCTGTATAGGTGTAAAAAATAGTTAAGTTCGTAAAAAGGAATTATGTCTTAAAAAGCAAAAAGACATTTAAGATGAATTTGAGAAGCTGGAAACACTAGTAAATAAAACAATATGAGTAAAAAATATACCATTCAAAAAAGTCCGTTTGTAGTGCCAACTACCGATGGAAAATTAATTGAAGAACATTTTGGAAACGTTACTGATGGAAATTCAAAAGTAAGTATAGCATACATGGTAGCTCCAGCAGGTTGGAGTGAGCCTTTTCAAATACCAGAGTTTGAAGAATACACCTATATTATCAAAGGAAAAAAGCAATTCAATATTGATGGAGAAATTATAGTGCTAGAAGCAGGACAATCTATCAAAATTGAAAAAAATGTACGTATTCAATATTCAAATCCATTTACCGAACCTTGTGAATATGTAGCGGTGTGTTTACCTGCTTTCTCAGTGGGGTTGGTGCATAGAGAAGATAGTTAATAAGACTCCTAAAATAATAGCTGCAAACTTTTTGTAGTTAAATTTATGGTTTTCGGTGCTTTCAAAAAGAATAATGGTTGAAATGTGTAAAAACACACCAACTATTAAGGCTGTAATTTCTGTATGATATTGTTCTATTAAAGGAACTTTGTTAGATACTAAAATACCTAAAGGACTCATTAATGCAAATACAGTTAAAAAGAAAAATACTGCTTTTTTCGAATATTTTGCATGTAATAAAAAGGTAGTTAAAACAATAGCAATCGGAATTTTATGTACGATTATTGCCCATAACAAATTATCATCTGCGTGATGAATTGGCAATCCTTCTGAGAAAGCATGAATACATAAACTAATGAATAGTAACCAAGGAAATTCTGAAGAGTCAGAATGTAAATGGATATGTCCGTGTTCAGCACCTTTAGAAAAAGATTCCAATACTGATTGAATAATGATTCCCACCAAAATTAAGATACCAACTAAATTTGTGTTATCGGTATGGTGATATACTTCTGGCAATAAATGTAAAATGGTTACCGAAAGTAAATATGCACCACTAAAGGCTAATAATAAGCGAACGAAGGTGTTACTAGGTTTTAGTGTAAAAACAAATAAAACACCTACTAAAACAGAAACAATTAGCAATAAGTAACTCATTTTGCAACAATAATTAAACGGTCAGAAGATTGTGAATTAAAATCATTAAGGTTGTAATCGCCAAAAATATGTGTTATCTGTAAGCCAACACTATCAAAATATGGTTGTAGCTTTTCTAACGTTAAAAACTTAACGCGCTCTGTGTATGAGCGTGCTTTCCCATCAGCAGTAAAAGAAATATGTTTTAAGATAAATCCGTCTTTAATTTCTTTTTTTATATTGAATTCAATGCCGTCAATCGTTTTTACTTCTTCCTTTACTAGCATATTTTTCACTCTTTCAACATTTAAAAAGTCTAATACAAATACTCCGTTTTCTTTTAATCCGTTTTTAATACTTCTTAACACAGCGATGTCTTCATTATCATCTTCAAAATAACCAAAACTAGTAAAGAGATTAAACACAGCATCGTATTTACTTTCAATAGGCTTTCGCATGTCCCAAACCTCAAAATGAAGCGTATCATTTTCAAATTGCTTAGCATGTTCAATACTATTTTCGCTTAAATCACCTCCAACAACATCATAACCTAACGAGTTTAAGTACACTGCATGACGTCCTTTACCACAAGGCAAATCAGCAATACGACTCAATTTAGGTAGTTGTAAAAAAGCAGTAATATTTCGCATAAAAAACTGTGCATCGGCATCGTTTCTATGCTTGTATAAAATATGATAATATGGTGTGTTAAACCATGAAGTAAACCAATCTGTTGTTGTATTCATAACTATAAAGGTCTGCAAAAATACGCAAAACTTACGTTTTTTATATTCAAAGTAGAAAAGATTCACAACAACCCAAAATTAACTGTACTTTTGCAGTGAAATTTTACAGTTACATGGAAAAAGATTTTAAAATGACTGCCGTAACGATGGCAGGTTTAGAAGGAGTTTTAGCTGACGAGTTACGTCAACTAGGAGCAATGGAAGTGAAGGAAGGAATACGAAGTGTTACTTTTAAGGGGGATAATGGATTTATGTACAAAGCAAACATTGCATTGCGTACTGCTATTCGTATTTTAAAACCCATAAAACGTAGTAAAATTTTTGATGAAGAAGATTTATACGAAGCGATTCAGCGTGTAAAATGGGAGCGTTTTTTAGATGTTGATGGAACGTTTGCGATTGGTTCTGTAGTAAATTCTAATAATTTTACAACAAATTCACATTACATCAGTTTAAAATCAAAGGATGCTATTGCCGATTACTTTATGCATAAGTATAAGAAGCGTCCGAATGTAGATTTAAAATATCCAGATGTAAAAGTTCATATTCATATTCATAAAGAATGGTTAACCATTTCGTTAGATTCATCTGGCGATTCGTTGCACAAGCGTGGATATCGTAGTGCAACGAATATTGCGCCTATTAATGAGGTATTAGCAGCAGGATTAGTGTTGCTTTCTGGATATAAAGGTGAGGAGAATTTTATTGATCCGATGTGTGGTTCAGGAACTATTTTAATTGAAGCGGCAATGATTGCAAATCAAATTCCTGCAAACATTAACCGTAAGCATTTTGCTTTTGAAAACTGGAAAGATTATGACGAAGATTTATACTTTGTTATTCAAGATTCATTGCTAAAGAAAATACGAAGTTCACATTTTAAAATTATGGGCTTTGATAAAGCTCCGTCTGCGGTTAGAAAAGCACAACAGAATATTATCAATGCAAATTTAGAAGAATTTATAGGAGTCCATCACGTAAACTTCTTTAACTCTAAGAAAGAAGTGTTTGGTAAAACTACAATTTTATTCAATCCGCCTTATGGTGAGCGTTTAAATATTGATGTAGAAGAGTTTTACACAAAAATAGGAGATACTTTAAAGAATAATTATCCAAATTCAACAGCGTGGTTAATCACATCGGATATTCAAGCTTTAAAGCATGTAGGTTTACGAACGTCAAAAAGAGTTCCGCTTAAAAACGCCGATTTAGATTGTCGTTTTGTTAAGTACGAGTTGTATGAAGGTAGTAAGAAAGCTAAGAAGAATACTTCTTTTACTGATGAAGAAGAATAAAAAACTCCGCTGTAGAGCGGAGTTTTTTGTTGATGCTAATTATTTAATAAAAATAATTCGCGTAACTTCTCAGGGTTTATTTCTAAACTCTTCTGATAATTTTTAGTAGTATAGTATCAAAATTTAGGGAGTATTTAATTACTTAATTAGCTTTCTTTTTAATTTCAGCAACTCCAGCTTTTCTAACTATAATTTTGGTCACTTTACCTTTTTTGTTTTTAATAAATTCAATAGTCTTGTCATTATTAGCAATAAAAAACTTGACATCAGACTCAGGTAATAATTCAGTATCATAGTTAGCGTAGTATAGTTTTTTATTCCTTTTAAGAATTGTAACACTTCCATAATATCCAGCATACTCACTGTATAGTATAGGGTTTATTTTTACTAGTTGATGTTTGTACGGAAGCTCAACAGACTTTTTGAAAAGAATTGCAGCTAGTCCGTAAGCGATTAAATAGGAAGGGGATTGATTGTTAGATAATACGGTAATAAAAATGTTATCATTGGTAAATTTATTAAACGAAGTCATGGCTCCATAAAACCCTCCATCGTGGGCTATTAATTTATGGTTTTGATTATAAAAAGGATTTACCATTAAGCCAAAACCAAATTTTTGATCATTATATGAGGTAAGTACCTTTTTTTTAGAGACTTCGTTTAGTATAATTGTACTGTTAAAAAGAGCTTTATTCCAGAGGTATAAATCTTCTACAGTAGAGTAGATACCATCATGCCCAATATTAAAACTCCAGTTTATGTAAGGGTTTTTTATGAGCGTATCATCTTTTTTATAATAGGTTTTAGCAGATTTAAAAACGATTGAATCATTGGTACTTACACCTGTATTGTACATTTTAGCTTTATCAAATAGATTTACTTTAAGATATGCTGAATATGATTGATTATAAATTTTTTCAATAATACGTGCAAGTAAGTAATACCCAATATTACTGTATGCTGTATTTGAACCAGGTTTAAACAACAAAGGTTTTTGCATAATATAATTTGCTACAGAATCTTTATCTAATGATGTTTTTGTAAGATATAACTCATCATAATCCATTTGGAGTCCAGCATTATGTGTTAACATCATTTTAATTGTTATTTGGTCTCCTTTAGGAAAATCTGGATAATATTTAACAAGTTTATCATCGAGCGACATTTTACCTTTTTCGATCAACTGCATAATGGCAACAGCTGTAAATTGTTTTGATACGGAAGCTAAGCTAAATTTAGTGTCAATTGTATTTGGAATTTTCCACTCATAATCAGCAGTTCCATATGCTTTTTTTAATAAGGTGGAGTCATTTTTAGTAACTAATACTGTTCCTGAAAAATTATTAATGCTTGCTTGGGCATCCATGTAATTTTCTAATGTTGTCTCTTGTTGAGCAAAAGCTAATGGTGTAATTAGTATGAGTAGAATAGTGTAGTATTTCATTTAATTACAATTAAATAGATTTTAATTCTTTTAGTTTCTTTACAGCGTTTGTATTATCAGGATTATGCTCGAGGCTTTTTTGATAATTTTTGATAGCTTTTTTTATTTGACCATTTTCCATATAAGCTTCTCCTAAAGAATTATATGCATCATAAGACTCAGGAAAGGAGAATGTTTCAAGTATGAATAAATCAATAGCTTTTTTATAAAAACCTCTTTTTATCATTTCATAACCTTTGGCATTCAAGTCTATTTCAGAAAGTTTGAATTTTGAGTTTTTAATTTCTGTTTTAGCTTCTTCAATACCGTTATTCAAACAAGTTTTAATTATCTTTTTAGTAAAAAAGTAGTTGTCTAGCTTTGGAGTTGTGCCTGAGATTGTTTTTTCTATAAAAAAACGAGCATCAAAAAAGCCTTGATCTAGATCTTTATTAGTTAAAAGTATTACGATGTAATTTTGTTTTTCAAAAACTCGCCATTCAGCACCAGTACCGAAATGTCCTCCACTGTGACCATAAATTCCTGAACCTTTAGTTTCTGCAAACTGCATTCCGTACCCATACCAATTGTTTTTTGGTTCTTTTTTCATAAGGTCAGTATAGGTTTTGTTTAAAAGCTTATTGTTTTTAAAGGCTACTGTAAAGTTATACAAGTCCCCCACGTTTGTGTATCCACCTCCAGCTGGAGTACCTTTTACACCTCCCATGAAAATTGTTTTTTGTAATTGGTTAGGGTAATTATTTGAAAGAGTGTAGTTTTCAGAAGCATTTTCAATAGTATGATCAATATCAAAATTACCTGTATTTTGCATACCAGCTTTAGAGGATATATGCTCTTGTACATACTCATTATAAGGTAATTTTGTGATGGCTTCTATAATTCTACCTAGTACAATATAATTAGTATTTCTATATGCAAATTGTTTGTTAGGCTTAAACTCTAAAGGCTCATCTTCATACAGATACGAAAGTTGCTCCGTAGTTCTATTTTTATCTTTAGAGGTATTTAAGAACTTTTCGGAATGAAAATAGTTAGGTAATCCACTTCTATGTTTTAGTAATAACTCTATAGTAATAGAGTCTCTAGCTTCTTTATTCTGATAGTTAGGAAGAAACTTACCGATATTATCTTGTAATGATAATTTTCCTTCTTGAATTAATTGAAATATAGCAACAGCAGTAAAAGATTTGCCTATAGAAGCGTAAGAAAATTTTGTTCCCGTATTGTTTTTTATTTTGTGTCCCAGGTGAGCAAACCCATATGCTTTTTTTAATAAAATGCTATCATTCTTAGCAATTAAAAGAATACCATTAAACCCATATAAAGAGTCTAAGTAATTAGCAATTTGATTTATTTTTTGATTTTTAATAAGAGTGGATTTCTTCTTTGCGCAAGAAAAAGTAATTATAAGTACAAGTAAATAGATTAATCTCTTCATTTTAAGAATTACAATTTTTAGTTATTTTTTTTAAAGTTTCATATAATTGCTCTAACTCTTCATCTGAAATAGCATTTAGGGCGGTTTCTCTATTTATTTGTATTATAGGTTTGAGTTTTTTTATAATTATTTTACCTTTTTTAGTTATCTCTAGCCTAGCTTTTCGTTTGTCTTGATTATCTGTTGTTTTTATTAAGTAATCTTTCTTTATCATCAATTTCACAATACGTGTCATAGATGCGTAGTCTTTAAAAATTAAATTGGCAATTTCTGTTTGGGTTTTATAATTACTTTCAAGAAGAAGTAAAACTAATGCTTGATCTACAGTAATATCAGGCACTACTTGTAGGATATTTTGCTGACTTAATTTACGATATGTTTTTATAGTTTCTTCAATAGAGTAGAGAACAGTAGTTGTAGGTGTGTTGAAATTCATATTGTTTGATATATCAATCAAAAATAAAGATATATTTGATATATCAATTAAAATAATTTATATTATTTTAATTGCTCCATGGTAATAGAATCATAAATGGTTGAAGTTTTATTTAAAGGAAATCTACCTTTTTCGGCGTGTTCACGAATCTTTGATTCATTCGGAGCATTATAGATACAGTATCTTTTATCTTCTACATAGCTATGAACCCACTGTATTTTAGGTCCTAGTTTCCCCAAAACATCACAAGAAGTTTGTGAAATTTCTTTTAGTTCCTCAGGTGTAATCTTCCCCAAAAACCGAACTGTTTAAAATTAGCATAATAATCTTAACTTTAGACAGTATTATGAGAAAAAGTAAATTTTCACCGCAACAGATTGCGAAGATTTTAAAAGAATTCGACAAGGGCAAGAGTGTTGACCAGATAAGTCGTGATCACGGCGTAAGTGCTGCTGCATTTTATAAATGGCGTTCAAAATATGCTGGGATGAATTCAAAAGAATTAAAACGACTCAAAGAACTAGAACAAGAAAATTATAGGTTAAAACAAATGTATGCAAGTTTAGCTCTAGATCACCAGATGGCTAAAGAGGTTATAGAAAAAAAGCTCTAAAGCCCTGTCGTAAACGAAGTATTACTAAAGAACTTATTCATTACGGCATCAATAGGGCGTGTCGTGTGTTAAATATGAGTAAAAGTGTGTATTACTATAAGCCACAGCCTAAAGATGATAAGGTTATAGAAAAAGCATTACAACAAAAAGCTAAAAACCATTCAGCAGAAGGATTTTGGAAAGCTTTTGATCGCTTACGTGAAGAAGGAAAGCCTTGGAATCACAAGCGTGTACATCGTGTTTATGTAGCCTTAGGATTTCCCTTAAGAAGGAAGGCGAAGAAACGCTTACCTGCAAGAATTAAAGAACCTCTAGAAGTTCCAAATATATTAAACCATACTTGGAGTATGGATTTTGTAATCGACGTCTTAGAAAACAAAATAAAAATGTATTTTTGGAAAACTAAACAGTTCTAATCTGGGGAAGCTTACATTTGACATAGAAAGTGGAGTTTGATTCTGCCAATCAAAGTTACCATATTTTTTTAACCAAGTTCTGATAGTAGCTCCTAGTTGAATAAGATATTTAGATAGAGCTTGGGTACGCGTGAGCAAACCTTGTTCAATCTCTTGAACTACTTGAAGTTTGAAGGACAAGGAATAGTCTTTCTGAGTACGTTTTACATAAGTTGTTTTCATTACACTTGAATTTTTGTGTAACGATATTTCAGGACGGGACATGATATAGAAATAAAAAAGAGAATCTTAGGGTTCTCTTTTTTTATTTAATAATATTAACTTCTATTTCAAGATTTATGTCAAATTTATCTTTAATAGTCTGTTGGATTTTTTGCGCTAACTCGTAAATTTCTTTGCCCGAAGCATTACCATAGTTAACTAAAACTAAAGCTTGTTTTTCATGAACCCCATAATTACCAAAACTCTTTCCTTTAAATCCGCTTTGTTCAATAAGCCAACCAGCTGGTACTTTAATTTCAGTGTCTGAAATTACATAGGAAGGAATATTAGGGTGTTTTTCTTTAAGCTTTTCAAAATGATCTTTAGAAACTACTGGATTTTTAAAGAAGCTTCCGCTATTACCAATTTCTTTTGGGTTGGGTAATTTAGATTGACGAATAGCAATAACAGCATCAGAAATATCTTTAATGGTTGGATTTGTTATTCCTTTTGAAGATAACTCAGACTCAATAGCTCCGTAGGAAGTATTAAGTTTATGGTTGTTTTTAGTGAGTTGAAAACTTACTGATGTTAACACATATTTGCCTTTAGCTTCGTTTTTAAAGATAGAATTACGGTATCCAAATTGGCACTCTTCCGCAGAAAAAGAAACCAATTTACCTGTTCCAATTTCAATAGCTTCCACCTTTGTTATAGTGTCTTTTACTTCAACACCATAAGCCCCAATGTTCTGGATTGGGCAAGTACCTACATTCCCAGGAATAAGTGACAAGTTTTCCAGTCCGCCATAGTTTTGAGAAACGCACCATAAAACGAACTCATGCCAGTTTTCACCAGCATTTACAGTTATGTGGGTATCGTTATGATTTTCTCGATCTATTGAAATTCCTTTAATATCAATATGTACAACTAGGGTTTCAATGTCTTTAGTAAGTAACATATTACTACCACCAGAAATTAAAAAGAGGTCTTTTTCTTCTTTTAAAAGTTGTTGTAGTTGGTATACAGAAGTAATAGAAACAAAACGTTTGGCATTTACATTAATACCAAACGTGTTGTATTCTTTTAAAGATATGTTTTCTTGAATATTCAATTAACTATTATATTTTTCTATGGCGATTTTTAATATTTCAACCGAACGTTTTAAATCAGTTTTATTTAAAACATAGGCAATACGAACTTGATTCTTTCCTTCACCTTCGGTAGAGTAAAAACCACTTGCAGGGGCTACCATTACCGTTTCGTTATTATCATTGAATTCTTCTAAAATCCACTGTGCAAAATCGTCAGTATCTTTTACTGGTAATTCAGCAACACAGTAAAAAGCACCTTTAGGATTAGCAACTTTTACTCCCTCAATTTTTTGTAATTCAGCAATTAATGTGTTTCTACGATCTTCATACTCTTCAATAACTTCATCAAAATAACTTTGAGGAGTATCTAAAGCAGCTTCACTAGCAATTAGAGCATATGTTGGTGGGCTTAGACGTGCTTGTGCAAATTTAAGAGCAGTATTAATGAATTCTTCGTTTCTTGAAACTATACAGCCAATTCTTGCACCACACATACTGTAACGCTTCGATACAGAATCAATCATAATAGCATTTTGCTCTAAGCCTTCCAAAGCCATTATTGAGTTGTGTTTTTCTCCACCGTACGTAAACTCACGATATACTTCATCAGCAATTAAAAATAAATCGTGTTTTAATACAATTTGTTTTAGCTTTTCAATTTCTTCTTTGCTGTATAAA
The DNA here is from genome assembly GCF_033978845.1 of Tenacibaculum sp. 1B UA. Lineage (NCBI taxonomy): Bacteria > Pseudomonadati > Bacteroidota > Flavobacteriia > Flavobacteriales > Flavobacteriaceae > Tenacibaculum > Tenacibaculum sp. 1B UA. The sequence continues at coordinate 31,557 of NZ_JAKVUA010000020.1, read as the reverse complement.
TATCCAGTTGGATTCCCTGGGTTACAAATTAAAATAGCTTTAGTTTTTGGAGTAATTAACTTCTCAAAATCTTCAATAGCAGGTAAAGCAAAATTGTCTTCAATTTTAGAAATAACAGGAACCACTTTTACTCCTGAAGCAGTAGAAAAACCATTATAGTTAGCATAAAAAGGCTCAGGTATAATGATTTCATCACCTGGGTCGGTTATACTGCCAATACTAAAAAGTAGAGCTTCTGATCCTCCAGTAGTAGCAATAATATTATTTGCAGTTACATGAATGTCGTTTTTAGCATAGTAGTTTGCTAATTTTGTTCTGTACTCTTCAGAACCTTCAGATCTAGCATATGATAATACTTCTATACTATTATTTTTTACTGCATCTAAAGCAATTTGTGGTGTTTTAATATCAGGTTGACCAATATTTAAATGATAAACCTTTGTCCCATTTTTTTTAGCAGCCTCAGCAAAAGGAACCAATTTACGAATTGGTGATTGAGGCATTGCGTTTCCTTTACTAGAAATTGATGGCATTTTTAAATTAAATTAGTTGTTTGAAAGGCAAATTTGCGAAATATATTTGAGAGTATTAGAATGTTTACGGTGAAAAAATCGGTTAAAAAAATCATAAAAAACAGAATTTCTAAAATGAAGATTGTATCTTTAAGTATATAACCATAAAATAAGTTCTTTTGAATAGATTATTACTCTACTTTTTTACACTTCATTTAAGTGTGTCTGCATTTACTCAACAAAATTTTCAGTTTTTGGGAAATGAAACAAAAAAACAATCGATAAGATTTCAATTAATCAACAATTTAGTAGTTATTCCATTGGAAATTAACGGGCATCAGTTATCATTTATATTAGATACAGGTGTAAATAGAACAATTTTATTTAATCTGACCTCTAAAGATAGTATTGGTTTGAATAATGTAAAAAAAGTATTTATAAGAGGTTTAGGTAGTGGAGAACCAGTAGAAGCCTTATTTTCTAGAGGGAATAATTTTAGAATTAAAAATATTACTAGTTCTAATCAAGGGTTATATGTTATTTTAAAAGATGCTTTTGATATTTCTGCAAAAATGGGGACAACCATTCACGGTATTATAGGGTATGACTTATTAAAAGATGTTATAGTAAAAATTAATTATGTAAATAAACGAATTGATTTTTATAATCCTAAAACATATGGTCTGAATGTATGTAATAAATGTGAAAGTTTTCCTTTACAATTTTATAGAAATAAACCTTATATAGATGTTAATGTGCAGGTTGATACATTGGGAACAAGAATGTTACCAGTAAAACTATTAATTGATACAGGAGGTAGTGACGCAGTTTGGTTGTTTGAGGGAACAAAAAAAGAGCTTAAAACACCTAAGAAGTTTTTTAAAGATATAATAGGGGAAGGTTTTAGTGGTACTATTTATGGAAACCGAAGTAGAATTCAGAAAATTTCTATCGGAAAGTTTAAAATAGGTGAACCAACAGTGTCTTTTTTAGACTCTTCATCAACTTTTAATGCAAGACAATTTAAAGAAAGAAATGGGAGTATTGGTGGAGGTATTTTAAAACGATTTAAGGTTTGGATTGATTATCCGAATAAAAGAGTTGTTCTTAAAAAGAACGCTTCATTAAATAAAGGGTTTTATTACAATATGAGCGGGTTGCATATTGTGTATGATGGACAAGAGTTAATAAAAGAGAAAGGAACAACTAAATTTACAGATAGTTATAGTGCAAATAATCAGACTGCTAAAAATAATATAATTTCTTTAGTAAGTACTTTTTTTTATCGATTTAAGCCTAAGTATAAAATAGATAAAGTAGTGGAAAACTCACTTGCTTTTAAAGCAGGTCTTCAAGTTGAAGATGTAATAAAAAGAATTAATGGGAAAGCTGCACATGAATATCATTTGAATGAAATTATAGATATGTTTCATACAAAACCTAATAAAAAAATAAGGATGGAGGTTGAAAGAAATGGTGTTAAACTTAAATTTATGTTTAGGTTAGAACAAAGAATATAAAAAAAAGCTCAACTTAAGTTGAGCTTTTTATATTAAGATAAATCCTTAACTATCACTTACTGTACTTTTCTCTTTTGCAGGAGTAGCATCCTTTACAATAAATCCTTTAATTTTAACTCTTTTTCTTTTGTTTTTAGCATTTGAAATAACAGTTAAAGTTTTAGAGAAACCACCTAATCTTTTTGTATCGTAAGAAACTTCAATTTGTCCTTTTTTACCAGGCATAATAGGTTGTTCAGGTTTTGTAGGTACTGTACACCCACAAGGTGATACGATATCCTTAATAATAATAGGTGCGTCACCTACGTTTGTAAATTCAAATACGCGTTTTCCTTCAGACCCATGAGCTATTTTTCCATAGTCAATAGTTTCAGATTCAAATTTAAATTCTTGAGCGCTTACTGTTAAGGTGATAAAGCAAACAGCGATAAATGATAAAATTGTTTTCATAATGGTAAAATTAATTTTTAAGGGTGTTAACCGCTACAAATTTAGTATTATTTCTTTAAGTTCTAAAAAAACAACCTCTAATTTTCTGTACCTCATAGATAGTTGTATTTTTGCTAATCGAATTTCAAAAACAATGCCAAAGGTTAAAAAATGTTAAATTATTAACCATAAAGATACACATAACATATGAATATTCCATCAAAATATAATTCTAAAGAAGTAGAAGGAAAATGGTACGATTACTGGATGAAGCATAATTACTTTCATTCAGAAGTAGATGAACGCGAACCCTATACAATTGTTATACCGCCACCAAACGTTACAGGAGTATTACATATGGGGCATATGTTAAATAATACTATTCAAGATGTGTTAATTCGTCGTGCCCGTTTGCAAGGAAAGAATGCATGTTGGGTTCCTGGTACCGACCACGCTTCAATCGCTACTGAAGCAAAAGTAGTAGCGAAGTTAAAAGAACAGGGTATTGATAAAAATGATTTAACACGTGAAGAGTTTTTAGCACATGCTTGGGAATGGAAAAACGAATACGGTGGTATTATCTTAGATCAATTAAAAAAGTTAGGAGCTTCTTGTGATTGGGAACGTACCGCATTTACTATGGATCCTGCATTATCAGAATCGGTAATTAAGGTGTTTGTCGATTTATATAATAAAGGATTAATTTATCGAGGGTACCGAATGGTAAATTGGGATCCTGAAGCAAAAACTACACTTTCTGATGAAGAAGTAATCTACGAAGAACGTCAAGGAAATTTATATTATTTACAGTACAATATAGTAGGCTCTGATGAAAAAGTAACTATTGCAACTACACGCCCAGAAACTATTTTAGGAGACACAGCTATTTGTATTAATCCAAACGATGAGCGTTTCACACATTTAAAAGGTAAAAAAGTAATTGTTCCTTTATGTAATAGAGAAATTCCAATTATTGAAGACGAATATGTAGATGTTGAATTTGGTACGGGGTGTTTAAAAGTAACTCCTGCACATGATGAAAATGATAAAGCTTTAGGAGATAAACATAAATTAGAAGTAATTGATATTTTTAATGAAGATGCTAGTTTAAACTCATTCGGATTACATTATGAAGGAAAAGATCGTTTTGTAGTTCGTAAAGAAATTACCAAAGAATTAGAAGAAAAAGGGTTTTTGGTGAAAACTGAAGTTCATACCAATAAAGTAGGAACTTCTGAAAGAACTAAAGCGGTAATTGAACCAAGATTATCAGATCAATGGTTCTTAAAAATGGAAGACTTAGTAAAACCAGCTATCGATGCTGTTTTAGGAGAAGATAGAGAGGTAAAGTTATTTCCAAAAAAGTTTGAAAACACCTATCGTCACTGGATGGAAAACATTCGTGATTGGAATATTTCTCGTCAGTTATGGTGGGGACAACAAATTCCTGCTTTCTATTTTGGAGAAGGAAAAGAAGACTTTGTAGTAGCTGAAAATATTGAAGATGCTGTAAAACTAGCTCAAGAAAAAACAGGAAATACATCTTTAACTGCCTCTCACTTAAAACAAGATCCAGATGCCTTAGATACATGGTTCTCTTCTTGGTTATGGCCAATGTCAGTTTTCGACGGAATCCGTAATCCTGAGAATGAAGAAATAAAGTATTACTACCCAACAAACGATTTAGTAACAGGTCCAGATATTTTATTCTTCTGGGTAGCACGTATGATAATCGCTGGATACGAATATAAAGATCAACGTCCATTTGAAAATGTATACTTAACAGGATTGGTGCGAGACAAGCAACGTAGAAAAATGAGTAAATCCTTAGGGAACTCACCAAATGCCTTAAAATTAATAGAAGATTTTGGTGCTGATGGAGTTCGTGTAGGGTTATTATTAAGTGCAGCGGCTGGAAACGATTTATTATTTGATGAAGATTTATGCCAACAAGGAAAAGGATTTGCTAATAAAATTTGGAATACTTTCCGCTTAATTAAAGGTTGGGAGATTGATGAGAGTTTAGCCCAACCAGAAACTGCTAAAATAGGACTAGCTTGGTACGAAGCGAGGTTTAGTAAAGTATTACTAGAAATAGAAGATCACTTTAGTAAGTATCGTTTATCGGATGCATTAATGGCTATTTACAAGTTAATTACTGATGATTTTTCTTCATGGTTATTAGAAATCGTTAAACCAGGATACCAACAACCAATTGATGCAAAAACATACAAGGCTGTAATAGAAGTATTAGAGAATAATTTAAAAGTATTGCATCCATTTATGCCTTTCTTAACAGAGGAAATTTGGCAGCATATTACTGAAAGAACTCCAGATGATGCTTTAATTATTGCTAAATATCCAACAGTTGGAGAAACAAATGAAGAATTAATTACAAATTTTGAGTTTGCTACAGGTGTGGTTTCAGGGATTAGAACGATTAGAAAAAATAAAAATATTTCATTTAAAGATGCGATAGAATTATCTGTTGTAAATAATGAAAACTTTACAAAAGAGTTTGATGTAGTAATTCAAAAGCTAACCAATGCTTCAGAAATAAATTATGTTACCGATAAGGTAGAGGGCGCAGCATCTTTTCGTGTAAAATCAAATGAATATTTTGTTCCAATTTCATTAGATACAATTGATGTAGAAGCAGAAATAACTAAGCTAAATGCAGAGTTAAAAAGAGCTGAAGGCTTTTTAATAGGAATTCAAAAGAAGTTGTCTAATGAGCGATTTGTAAGTAATGCACCAGAGCAAGTAATAGTTTTAGAACGCAAAAAAGAATCAGATACATTAGCTAAAATTGAAACGATAAAAGCTAGTTTAGCTTCTCTACAGTAAGTTAATTGTTTAAATAAATAAAAAAGTCCGCTGTAAACTTACAGCGGACTTTTTTTATGATTTTTTAGGATATTATGTTCTATTTACTTAGGTTTGGATTAGTTTCAAAAAATGCTATATTTAAAAACCTACTATGATTTATTATTTTACCTACCCAAGAATGAAAAACATATTTACTTGTATGCTTTTTCTATTTCTTTCTTTAACTATAAATGCGCAAAAAAACCTCGAAATATGGAGTGCTTTGTTAGATAATAACCGGGATAAAGCACTTAGTTTAGTAAATAAACTAAATTATGAAGATGATGTTGAGAATCTAATTCTGAAGAAGCTAGTAGAAATGGAGAATGGTAATATGCGTAGTGACCATGAACTATTGAAGAAAATTTCTAATTATGAGAACTATGAAAACTATATGTTTTCTAATTGGACAATGAATTACTTTTTTAGTGATTATTTCGATATGGGTTTTAATTCTGAAACATATGAGTCACCTCAGTTTATAGATGCTTCTCAGGTAAAGAATACAACAGTAAAGAATGGACTTTTATATTTACAATCGATAACTAAAAGGAACCTTAAAGATTGGGACTCTTATACTATGTTGATGAATAATATCAATGCGATAAAAGGTTGGGAGTATTGCGGTGTTTTTGAAAATTTAAATTCTAGCGGTATAGATATGCCCTATCCTCCAGAAGAAAAATCGTCAAATAAAGAGATTTTTGATGCTCAGAGTAACGGAGATGCACAATGGTATAAATCACCAAACAATTCTGAAGTATATAACTTTTTTACCAACCACTCGGAATATGGGGCGGGAGTTCATTACGCTCAAACATTTATTGAGTCTTCAGAAAATCAAAGAGTTTTACTGAAATTAGGTAAAGGAGGGATGATTCGTTTTTGGCTTAATGATGTACTGGTTCTGGAAGATGACAATCAATATAATACAGAATTAGATGCTTATACTTATGAAGTAAACCTTCAAAAAGGTGTTAATAGGTTCTTAATTAAGTTGGCAGCAAATGGAAGTAATCCTTATTTTATCTTAAGAATGGAAGACTTAGAAGGAAAACCTTTAAAGAATTACAAGACATCGTTTGTTAATAGAAATTATAGAAAAAGTAGTGTAAAAGAGATAGACCCTAAACTAATCCCTCATAGTGTAGAAAAGTATTTTGAGGAAAAACTTAAAAATCCAGATAACGACATTAACTTGACAAAATTTAATTTGTTTCTTACTTATTATAGAAATGGAAGAATAAATAAAGCAATGAATCTTTTGGAAGATTGGTATAAGAAGCATCCTAAGAGTTCATTAATACGAACTTGTTTAGCGGAATGTTATAGTGCAAAAGGGGATGATAGTGCTTTAAAAAGAATACAGGATAATTTAAAAAGAGAAGATCCAAATTACTACATGTCTTCTTTTTTAGAATATCAAAAATTTGATGACTTAATGAGGTTAGATATTGATGCATATGAAAAGAAAATGATAAAGATTAAAAATTCAATTAATTATCCATTTATTGAAAAAGTATCTGATTTCATGATTTTCTTACGTCGAGAAAATAAGTTAGAAATGAAAGGTAAGTTAAAAGAGCTGCTAGAAGATAAAACATTGCCATCAACTATGAAATCTGTTTTTTCTGAATTTTATTCTAAACTTTTTAATGATGATAAAGCCACAATAAACATCTTAGAAAAATATAATAAATCTGAGTTTAACTCAGAAGTTATAAAGTATTTAGGTTACTATTATAAAAAACAAAATAGAGTTGAAGAAGTAGTTAATTTGTATACTGAGGTTATAAACAGGTTTAGTTATGATAATGATTTTTTATATAGATTAATTCAATTACTCCATGACACAAATCAATATAAAAGATCTTTACCTTTTATAGAAAAAGGAGTAAAAAACTACCCAAATTCATATGCTTTTATAAAGGCAAAAGGAGATACTTATGTTCAATTAGGAAAGAAAAAAGAAGCTGTAAAATTATATAAAATAGCTCTAGAAAGAAGTCCCTCAGATCATAAATTGAGAAAAAAAATTAATGATTTAGAAAATAAGAAGAATGTACTTGATGAATTTAGTTTAAAAGATGCTTACAGGTATATAAAGCAAAATAGAAATAAAAATACCACAAATAACTATGGTATAAATACTTTATTAAATCAAATAACGGTCTTAAGTCATAATAGAGGAGGAGGAGAATTTCAAGAAACTTTTATTCAGGAAATAACATCTTTGAATGGTGTAGATATTTTTAAAGAATACAACTTAGGTTTGTCGGGAGATTATCAAATAAAGAAAGCAGAAATAATAAAACCTAATGGAGAATCTATTCCTGCAGATCGTAATGGAGCTAACCTTGTTTTTTCTGGATTAGAAATAGGAGACGTTGTATATGTAGATTATGTAACAACTTACTCAACTTATGGTAGGTTTTATAAAGATTATATTTTAAGTCATGGATTTAAAGGATATCATCCTATTTCTAAAAATACTTATAGACTCTTAACTGTAGATAAAGAAGTAAACCAAATAGTTAAGAACGGTGAGGTTAAATATCATACATATAAAAAAAGAGATTATTATGTTCATGAATGGGAACTAAACAATGTGCCCGGTATTCCAATAACAGAAGATTATATGCCAGCTTTTAATGATGTAGTAACAAGGTTAAGTGTTAGCTCTATTGACTCTTGGAATGATATAGCTTCTTGGTATTCTGATATCGTTAGAAAGCAGTTAAAAGTAGATAAAAAGGTAGAAGAAGTATTCAATGAAATATTTATAGATGGATATAAACAATTATCAGAAAATCAAAGAGCTAAAAAAATTTATTATTATATAACAGACAATTTAAATTATAGTCATGTAAGTTTTAGACAGGGAGGGTATGTACCACAAAAACCATCAAAAACCATAAAAACTAAACTAGGAGACTGTAAAGATTTTTCATCTTTATTTTTAGTTTTAGCAAAAAAAGCCGAGTTAGATGTAAATATGGTTTTAATCCTTACTGCAGATTATGCTAAGAACCAGCTATTGCTTCCAAGTACCGATTTTAATCATTGTATTGTTAAGGTAAAAATAAATGGAGAAGCTCAATTTTTAGAGCTTACAGATAAGCATTTACCATTTAAATCATTACCAATGTCTCTTCGTGAAGCAACTGCTTTAGAAATACCTTATGATAACTCAACCAAAGTTGTTGAAGGTTTATTTAAACTAAACAATGTACTTAGAGAAAAAGCAAAATTTATAAGTATTACCGACTTAAATTTACATAAAGAAGAGTCAGAGATTGAGTTAGAGACACAAGTCACTGGTCATTTAGCATCTTATTATATTGATGTTTTAACAAATAAAGAAGGTGAATTATTAAAAGATGAACTTCATCAAGAGATTTCTAATAGAACAAGTGAACCCGTTAAATTTAATGATGTTGAAAAAATAGAGATAAATAAAGACAAAGGAACAGCTTTATATAAAATGAAATTAACTTCAGATATAAAAATAAACAAAGTAGCGGGTTTACAGACGTTTAAAGTGCCGTTTTTTTTAAATCCATATAATAATTTAGTTATTCAATTAGATAAACGATTGTATCCAATAGATTATAGAAAATATGAAAATTCTGATTATTATAGAGAAAAAATAATTGTAAGGCTTAAAGAGAATGAAGAGTTTGTAGGCTTACCAGAAAAAAGTACTTATAGTTTTAAAAATCATAGTTATTCAATTTCTTACAAGCTAATTAATAAAAATCTTTTAGAAATTGATATTGAGTCTAATGTATCTTCTGATTTGATTACCCCTAAAGATTATATTCAGTTTAAGAATTATGTAGAAAAAGTTCTAGATACAAGAGAGGTTCTAATTGCTTTTAAAAGTATAAATCAGATAGATTAAGGTTAGTACCTTTTAAAAAAAATCCGCTGTAAACTTACAGCGGACTTTTTATATAGTGAGGTACTTTAATTTCTATCAATAACACTTCCTGAGCCTAAAGCTGTCTTGTCTATGTCTGATGGTTTTCCTTTATAGTATATACTTCCAGAGCCTACTATTGTAGCTTTAATTCTATTATTAACAGTGGCTGATACATCACCAGAGCCAGCAATACTAGCTTTTAAAGAACTTGTTTTTAAATCATATGCTTTTACATTTCCCGAACCACCAATAGAACATTTTAAGTTATCACTTTTTCCTTTTAGCATAATGTTTCCTGAACCGCCAATAGAAGCTTTAACAGTATTAGCGTCTACACTAGCTATAATGTTTCCTGAGCCTCCTAAGCCAAAAGAAACTACATCAGCTTTTATACGCTTTTTTGCAATTACATTTCCTGACCCTCCCAAAGCAACAGCTTCAATTTTTTCAAAAGGAATGGTTACTGTTAGCTTTTTTGTTGCTTTAATATTAGTGTTTTGTTTAAAGTGTACATTTAATTTTCCGTTTTTAACTTCAGTTTCAATGTACTTTAAAATATTTTCTTCTCCTTCTAAGGTTACTTTACCTTCAGTTCCATCAATTAAATAAACATCAAAGGAACCTCCAACGTTTACTTTATCAAAAGAACTAATCTTTCTAGTTTCTGTAATAACTTTTCCGTTACCTTTAATTTTTTTTGAATTCCACCAGCTTTGTGCCTGTATTTGGAAACTAATAAAAAGAGTTAATAATAAGATTGCTGATTTTTTCATCGTAGTATAATTTATAAGTTGGTTAATCATTTAATTTTAAAGAAACGCCTCCATATTTAGATTTTATAGTAATGGTAGAATTAGAATTCCCTTTACCAAAAGCCCCTTCGTAATATTTTTTTGACGATTTATTAATGCTTTTAAACATGTCTACATGGTTTTCAGGATATCCAAACCCGGCATACCCTAAGTCAACAGTAAAATTAAAGCTGTTATTGCTATTAGTACCAAGTTTAATTCCAGCATAACTTCCATCAATAACAATGTTTTCAAACCCTTTTTCAATATTTCTAACTCTAACACTACCATAATCGGTATTAATCTTTAAGTTTTTTCTAAGAGTTCCTATTTTTATACTTGCGTAATCAGAATTACCACTAATATTAGAAGCATCATCTATAGAAATACTTCCATAATCAGTATTAAAATCAACGTTGGTTGCAGTACCAATTTTCATAGTAGAATAATCGGCATTAACTTTTAAGTTTTCTGATTTTATAATAGCTAACTTTGAGTAATCAACACTTAAGTTTCCAGATTTCATAAAGTTAATTTCAGAAGTACCACAGTAATCTAAATTAATATTATTAGTTTCATTTAATAACTGGTCTATTTGAATTTTACCATAATCACAATTAATATTGGATTTACCTTCTAGTTTATCTAATTCAATGTTTCCGTATTTATTATTTAAATCGGCATTATTGGTAATTGGCATCTTAACAAAGTAATTAATCTTGTAGTTTGTGTTATTACTGCCCCACCAAGACCAACTAGATTTTGTTTTTTCAATAATTGTTCTTGCTTCTACTAAACTAGGAGTAGCTTCAAATTGTACATCAATAGCTTTTAGTTTACGCTCAACATTAGATAAATCACTCCCTTTTACGGTAATTTTTACGTTGATTTCTATTCTGTTTTCATTCCAAGTAGTTACGTTTACATTACCGTATTTATTGTTAATGTATAAGGTAGCATTTTTGTTAACAGAAAAAGTTTTACGTATGTTTTTGCTTTTTTCGTGTTTTTTATCATTAGCTACTAAAAGTGTAGGAACGAATAAGAGTAGGAAAAGTAGTTTATATAATTTCATCTTCTAATATTTCTAATTTTGTGGGGTTTTGTTGTAACTCTAATCGTAAAAGAAGTTTTTCTAAGACATCTAATCGTTGTTGATAATTTTGTATCATTTCTCTGATGATTTGATGTTTATTTTCTCTTTTAGATAATTCTTTTACAAGAGCTTTATATTGGTCTTCTAGCTCTTCAATTTCATTTAAAGAGTCTTCAATAACGATTTCAGTTTCTAAACTTCTATATTGTTCAACCTCTTTTAGTTCTTGATTTATGGTTGTAACAAAAAAGTTTTGAGCTTCTGCCATTTTAGGTGAAACATCAGCTAAGTCGTATGTGTTTTTTTGCTGGTAGCTACCAAGGTAAAAACCTAAAACCAATACTACAGATGCTGCAATACCCATCCAAAAAAAAGATGGTTTTTTAGGTTTTTTTGGAGCTTCTAGCTTGCGCTGAAATCGATTTAAATGTCCTTGATGAGGCACAAAAACATCAAAATCATTCTCTTTAAAAAACTGATGCAGTTTATCCTCCATATACTTGTGTTTTATTAGTATTACTAGTTAGTACTTGTTTTAATTTCTTTTTTGCTCTTGATACTGTTGTTCTTACATTTTCGTTAGTATAATTTAGTATTTGAGCGATTTCTTCATAATCATAACCTTCAATTAAGTTTAAAGTCAATATAATTCTGTAATTATCCTTTAAGCTTTGTAAACAGTTTATAACTCTCTTAATTTCTAGTGAGCTATAATCTATTTCAATGTCATCAACCTCATGACTAGGAATCACATCCATTCTTACTTCATCATATCGAGTAACTTTTTTTAATTGGGTTAAACTCTTGTTAATTACAATTCTTTTTAACCAAGCTCCAAAAGCAACTTCACCTTTAAAAGTATCTAATTTCGTAAAAGCAGTTAAAAATGCTTCTTGAATTAAATCTTCTGCTTCGAATTCGTCTTTTAAAATACGATATGATGTATTATACATAGCTTTGTAATAGCTTTCATATACCTGCATTTGTGCAGAGTTATCGTTTTTCTTACAACGTTCGATTAGTTGGTTGATATGTGTTTGTTGCGACTCCAATGAAATCATTCTATACTAGAGACAATTTAACTTTTAAATTGTGACAGTTTAGATCAATAAAAGTAAAATATTTTTTATAGTTTAAATTTTTATATTGATATTTTACTGATAATTAAAGTGTTGTATGTTTTCTTTTTTGTTAGGGAGTGGAAGGTTAAGACAAGTAAAAAATGAATCAAAATATGTATATTTGACACAATGGTTAACAGTGTTAAAATTATCGAATGTCCAAGGGACGCAATGCAAGGAATTAAAAGTCATTTTATTCCTACAGAGGCGAAGGCTAAATATATCAATTCACTGTTAAAAGTTGGGTTCGACACTATTGATTTTGGAAGTTTTGTATCACCAAAGGCAATTCCACAAATGAGAGATACAGCTGAAGTTTTATCGAAATTAGATTTATCAGCAACTAAAAGTAAACTTTTAGCAATTGTAGCAAATGTACGTGGAGCAAACGATGCATCTCAGTTTGAAGAGATTGATTATTTAGGATATCCTTTTTCGATATCAGAAAATTTTCAAATGCGAAATACGCACAAAACAATAGAACAATCAATAGATACTTTAAAAGAAGTATTAGCTATTGCTAATCGAACAAACAAAGAGGTAGTAGCTTATTTATCAATGGGGTTTGGAAATCCGTATGGTGATCCATGGAGCGTTGAAATAGTAGGAGAGTGGACAGAAAAACTTTCGTCGTTTGGTGTTAAAATCTTATCTTTGTCAGATACAATTGGAAGCTCAACACCTGAAGATATAAATTACTTATTTTCAAACTTAATACCAAGTTATCCTCAAATAGAATTCGGAGCTCATTTACATACAACACCTGCCAAATGGCACGAAAAAGTTGACAGTGCTTTTAAAGCAGGTTGCCGCCGTTTTGATGGGGCTATAAAAGGCTATGGAGGTTGTCCGATGGCAAAAGATGAATTAACAGGTAATATGCCAACAGAAAAGCTATTGTCTTATTTTACAGCAAATAAAATAACAACAAATATTAAACCAATGAGTTTTGAAAGTGCCTATAATAAAGCACTAGAAGTTTTTTAAACATGACGAAATTAAATATTTTTTTTCTTTTTTTCTTTTTTTCAGCCTTTTCACAATCTGTAGATAGTGAAAGGATAGGAGTATGGAATGTGAAAGGGAGTAGAATAATTAAAAATCAGTCAGTAAGCGATGAATTAGCAGCCTATTATTGGGGTGAATTTAATAGGATTTTTCCAAAAGAACTCACTCAGAAATATATAAAACGTATCGTTTTAATGACGGACGGAGTGGATGAGAAAACTGGAGCTTTAGTTGCATTGAGTTCAAAAAATGACAAATGGCAATTAGAAATTGATATTAGAGATGTTAATTTTGAAACTAAAGATAAAAGAAGGCTTCATGAATCTGTGTATACTTTAGTGCACGAATTTGGACATTTACTAACATTAAATAGAACTCAAATAAGACCTACAAATAAAAATGAACAAGAAGAAGGAGAATTGTATTTAACTCTTGAAGGTGAGGCCTATAAAGATAGTTATATCAATAGGTTTGTTAATATTTTTTGGAAGGGTTCTTTATTAAACCGTTGGGATGTTATTCAACGAAAATATTGCTATACGGAAGCAAATTGTGTAGAAAAACTGTATGATTTATATTTAAACAACCGAACAGAGTTTCTTACAGATTATGCTGCTGAAAGCCCAGAAGAAGACATTGTAGAAAGCTGGACTGCTTTTGTGTTAAGACCTAGAATAAAAAAGCCTAGAACAATAGCACATAAAAAAATAAACTTCTTTTACCAGTTCCCAGAATTGGTAGAATACCGAAAAATGATTAGGGAAAACACACGTCAATATCTTCACTAGAATTCGTAAATTTGGTTTCCTTATAAAGAAAAACCAAATGAAGCAATTTAAAACCTTATTACTACTTTTAGCAACATGTTTTTTAGTAAGTTGTGGCTCTTCTCAGAAGAAAACCAACACAATATCTTCAAAAACAGCGTATCAGTTTAAAAAAGATACTGATAAAACCTATTTTACAGTACTACAACTAAACGATGTATATGAAATAGCTCCAATTCAAGGAGGAATGTATGGTGGAATGGCTAGGGTTGAAACGGTACATAAGCAACTTTTAAAAGAAGATAAAAATACGATGTTAGTGTTGGCAGGAGATTTTTTATCCCCCTCTTTGCTTGGAACAATGAAGTATAATGGAGATAGAGTAAGAGGGAAACAGATGGTAGAAGTTATGAATGCTATGAATTTTGATCTTGTAGCATTTGGAAACCATGAATTCGATTTAAGTTACACACACTTACAAGACCGCCTAAATGAAAGCAAGTTTAATTGGATATCTGCCAATGTGTTACATAATGTTGATGGTAAACATTCTTATTTCCATAAAATTGTTGATGGTAAAAAAGAAACTTTAAAAGATTCTTTCATTAAAGAATTTAAGAATTCTGATGGAACGAATTTAAAAGTAGGGTTTATTAGTGTTTGCATTCCTTCAAATCCAAGAAACTATGTGCATTATGGAGATATGTACAAAGAGATACAACGTTCATATAACGAAATAAAAGATAATGTTGATATTGTATTAGGATTAACTCATGCATCACTTACACAAGACAAAAAAATAGCAAAACTTTTACCAAACGTGCCACTAATAATGGGCGGACATGAGCATACCAATAGTTACGATAAAGTTGGAAATGTGACAATTACAAAGGCAGATGCTAACGCAAAAACAGCCTATATTCATAGATTTGAATATGATCCTAAAACAAAAGAAGTTAACTTTAAATCAGAGTTAAAAGAGATAAATAAATCTATCTCTGAAGATGCTAATGTGAAAAATGTTGTAGATAAATGGCAAGTGGTTTTAGAAGATAAAATAGGAGAGGTAGTCTCTAATCCTTATGAAGTAATATACAAAGCAACCGAACCTTTAGATGCAAGAGAAAGCACTATTAGAAGTGTACAAACCAATATGGGGAGAATTATAGCGGAGTCTATGAGTCTAGCTTATAATAATAAAGTAGATTGTGCTTTAGTAAATGGAGGATCAGTACGTATAGATGATGTATTGGCTGGAGACGTAAATGCTGTAGACATTTTTAGAGTACTACCTTATGGAGGTAAGGTTTTAAAGGTTAAAATTAAAGGAAGTTTATTAAAGAAAGTATTAGATTTTGGCGTAGAGTCTTCAGGAACTGGTGCCTACTTACAGCGTTTTAATGCTAAAAAAGAAAATGGAGAATGGATGCTTAAAAATGGTAAACTTCAAGAAAGTCGAACTTATACAGTTGCTTTTTCAGATTATTTATTAAGAGGGCTAGATATTCCTATACTTTCAAATAAAAGCGAAGGAGTTATAAACGTTTATAAACCTAAAGCAGGAGAAATAGCATACGACATACGTAAAGCAGTTGTTAATTACCTTAAGAAAAAATAATTACCACTAAACTTTCAAATAGTTATCAAAAAATAAAATTTATTTAAAATAAGTCTTAATAAGATTTGTAAGGTTGATTTTCTTATATAAATTTGCCGAATAAAATTAATTAAAACTTAATCTAAATAAAATGAAAAGAGTAATCCTTTCTATGATAGCTGTGTCAGCTTTAGTATTTACATCTTGTTCAGATGATAATGATGTAAAACAACCAGTAGAAGCTCCAGCTACCTATGCTTTTAATGGAAAAGACAATAAATCTAACGTTAGTTTTTCAGGACAAGTAGCACGTTTAAAAATGGCTAAAGAGTTAAAGGATGCGCTTGGAATTAATACCAAAACTCTGGCTCAGTTAGAAGAAATGTTTAAAGAGGGTACAGGTTTTGAAGATGTATCATTAAACACTTCAGGGAAAAAACTTAGAGGTACTGTGGCTTCTGCTACAAACTCTAACGTAGATGCTGTAGAAACAGATGAGTTAAGGTTAAAAATGGACGGATGGATTGAAGACCATGCCACAGAAGTATATGCTAATTGGAATACAGATGCAGCTGCAGGTACAGCAGGAAAACTAATTACAGGTAGTAGAACAGTTTATGTAAATGCTAAAGGAGTTGAGTACAATCAAGCAGTAGCTAAAACATTAATAGGTTCTGTGATTGCAGATCAAATGATAAACAAATATGTTTCTCAAAAATTTATTGATGATAATAAAGCAGATCATGAAGCTGGAAAACCATATAAAGGAGATGCCACCAAAAATTATACAGCTTTACAACATGGTTGGGATGAAGCTTATGGATATTTATTTGGTTTAGAAGAAGATCCTGCAAAACCAGTTAATTCTTTAGATGATAGAAAAGGTTTCTTGAACTCTTATATTAAAAGTGTTGATAACGATAGTAAGTTTAAAGGAACTTTTGATGATGTGTACAATGCATTCAAATTAGGAAGAGCAGCAGTAGATGCTAATGATTATGAACTAGCAAGCAAGCAAGCTGAAACTATTAGAGTATCAGTATCTAAAGTAATAGGGGTTATGGCTGCACATTACCTATTAAAAGGAAAAGGAGCTAAAGATGCAAATAGTTTACATGCATTATCTGAAGCATATGGTTTTTTACAATCACTACGATTTGTTGAAATTAACGGACAACAAGTTGAAAAAAATCAAATCGCAGGTACTATAACAATGTTAGAAGCTGATAATGGTTTATGGTCTATTACAGATGACCAATTAGATCAAATTGCATCTAGGTTAGGAACCTACTTTGGTTTTACAACAGAAGATGTAGTTAGTTTAAATGACTAAACTATTAAATGAGATAAATTAAAAATAACCATGTACAGTTACGTGGCTATTTTTTTTTATTTTTGCTTGTTTATTTAGATTAATAAAAAATTAATTAAAACAAGATGAAAAAAATCGTATACATATGTGTACTCTCTTTAATTGTTGCTTGTAGTTCAAGTAGTAATGATGATTCCAGTACATCAACACCAGATGATTTTAATAGAAAAGAAATGTTGACTTTTTGGGCTGATCAAATGATTATTCCTGGATATAATGATTTTGTAGAGAAAACAGAGTTATTAAATGAAACAATAAATAAATTTACAACAACAGTAAACACAGCTAATTTAGTTGAGGCAAGAACTGCATGGAAAAATGCTTATATAACTTGGCAAAAAATTTCGTTATTCCAAGTAGGTAAAGCCCAAGAAATAAACATGGTTGGTTATATGAATACAATACCAACGAATGCTACTCAATTAGATGATTATGCTAAGTCGGGAACTTATAACTTAGAATCACCTAATTTAATAAGTGTACAAGGTTTTCCTGCTTTAGACTATTTACTTAATGGAAAAGGTACTGATGAAGAAACAGTAACTTTTTATACAACAACAGAAAATGCAGCTAAGTATACACAATATTTAAAAGATGTAAGTAACAGAGTTTACAACTTATCTAAACAAGTTAAAGATGATTGGAACGGAGGTTACAAGCAAACTTTCATTGAAAACGATGGATACTCAATATCAAGTAGTGTAGATAAATTAGTAAATTTTTATGTTGTAGCTTTTTTTGAAAAACAATTAAGAGACCCTAAAATAGCAAATCCATCAGGAGCAAGAACAGGCATACCAGATGTAACCTTGGTTGAAGGCTTTTATAAAAAAGACATCTCTAAAGAATTATTTATAACCGCGTTAACAGCAACAAAAAACTTTTATAAAGGAATAGGTTATAATGGAAGTAACGGTAAAAGTTTACAGCAGTATCTAGAGTTTTTAAAAAGAAAAGATTTAGCAGATTTAATAAACACAAACTTTACAAAAATAGAAGATAAGGCTAGTTTATTAAAAGATGATTTTACAGATCAAATTCAAAATGACAAAAACGTGTTTTTAAATACTTACGAAGCTATGAAAACAGTATTAAAAAACTTTAAACCAGATATGATGAGTGCTATGAGTATTAAAAATACTTCGAGCGACGCTGATAATGATTAATTCAGTACAAAAATATTTTAAAAAAAATACGGAAGCTGCTCCACTTGCAGTATTTCGTATTTTTTTTGGGTTTATGATGTTTTGTAGCATACTACGTTTTTGGTTAAACGGATGGATAGAAGAACAATATATAAAACCAAAATTTTTCTTTTCATACTACGGATTCGAGTATATAAAACCATTAGGTAACTATACCTATTTATTATTTTTTATTTGTGCAATAGCTGCCTTACTTATAATGTTAGGTTATAAATATAAAACAGCGGCAATTACGTTTTTTTTTAGTTTTACTTACATTGAATTAATGGATAAAAGCTATTATTTAAACCATTATTACTTTGTAAGTTTAGTAGCATTCATTTTAATTTTTCTACCAGCAAATGCTTATTTTTCTTTGGATGCAAAACAAAATAAAAAAATAGCCTATCAAAAAACACCTAATTGGACTATAGACGCAATAAAGTTACTATTAGGTATTGTATATTTTTATGCAGGATTAGCAAAACTAAATTCCGATTGGTTGTTTAGAGCCTCTCCATTATGCATATGGTTACCTGTACAAAATAATCTACCATTAGTAGGTTTTTTAATGTCTAAAACATGGTTTCACTTTGCTATGAGTTGGGCAGGAGCCATATACGATTTAACAGTACCTTTTTTATTATTAAATAAACGAACACGTACCATAGCATTTGTTACAGTAGTTGTTTTTCATGTATTTACACGAATACTATTTTCAATAGGAATGTTTCCTTATATAATGATTGTCTCAACCATTATATTTTTCAATCCAAAAGTGCACCATAAAATACTAAATAGTATAGCAGTCATATTTAGTATCTCTAAGGGTTATTTCGATCAAGGAAAAACCTTGGTAACTACCCAAAAACTAACATTAACAAGAAAGTTTTTAATACTATTCTTTATGCTACAAATAATTATTCCTTTTAGGTATTTGTTGTACCCTGGAGAGTTATTTTGGACTGAAGAAGGATACCGTTTTTCTTGGCGTGTCATGTTAACAGAAAAAGCAGGCTATGCAGAGTTTAAAATAATTGATGAAGAAACAAAAAAGCAAGTATATATTGATAATAGCGATTATTTAACAACATTACAAGAAAAACAAATGAGTTTTCAATCAGATTTTATACTTGAATTTGCTCATTTTTTAGGAGACACCTACAAGAAAAAAGGAATGAAAAACCCTAAAGTGTATGTAGATAGTTATGTAACATTAAACGGTCGACTTAGCACACAATTTATAAATCCAAAAGTAGATTTATACCAACAAAAAGAAAGTTTTAAACACAAAAATTGGATTATACCATTTAACCATGAAATCAAAATTAAAGGTCTGTAGCATTATTTTTATCTTATTTTTAGCTGTGCAAACAGTGGTAGCGCAATATACCATTTCAGGAAAAATAGTTGATGAAAAAGGGAACCCTATTAATAATGTTGAAGTTTTTGATGCTTCAGGCGGAAAGTTGGCAACATCAGACGCTCAAGGAAATTATAAAACCAAACCATTACAATCAGGAAACTATTCATTGGTGTTCTTTTCTTATAACTTCGAGATGAAAGAAGATGTATTAACTATTGGAAATAAAAATATAGTAGTAAACATAACTCTTTTAAAGTTAGACGAAGAACTATCAGAAGTAATCATCAATCAAAGGCTAAGAAAAGTATTTAGTTTAAAAAGATTAAAAGCAGTGGAAGGAACTGCTATTTATGAAGGAAAAAAAACAGAAGTAGTTTTATTAGATCAAACAGTAGGAAATAAAGCGGCGAATAACGCACGCCAAATATACAGTCAAGTAGTTGGACTCAATATTTACGAAAATGATGATGCTGGATTACAGTTAAACATTGGAGGTAGAGGCTTGGATCCTAACAGAACATCAAACTTTAATACACGACAAAACGGTTACGACATTAGTGCAGATGTATTAGGGTATCCAGAAAGTTATTACACACCACCAGCAGAGGCCTTACAAGAAATCCAAATTGTAAGAGGAGCTGCATCATTACAATACGGAACACAATTTGGAGGGTTGTTAAATTTTAAATTTAACGAACCTAATAAGAGTAAAGAATTTGAGTTCATAACAAGACAATCTACAGGGTCTTTCGGTCTTTTCAATTCTTTTAATAGTGTTGGAGGTACAGTTGATAAAACAGGTTATTATGGTTACATAAATTATAAAAGAGGAGATGGTTTTAGACCAAATTCAGAATTTAATTCAATAAATATTTATGGTCATGTAGATCATAAACTATCAGAAAAAACAACTTTAACAGTAGAAGCAACATATTTAAATTATTTAGCTAAACAAGCTGGAGGGTTAAATGATAGAATGTTTAATGAAGATCCTTTTCAAAGTAACAGATCAAGAAACTGGTTTCGTGTAAACTGGAATTTATGGGCGGTAAAACTAGATCATAATTTTACAGAAGACACGCGCCTAAGTGTTAACTTATTTGGATTAAATGCTTCGAGAAAAGCCATAGGGTTTAGAGGGAATTATAAATCAAGTAATGTAAGTCCTATAACCTACGTAGATGAACCTTTTGCAGATGGAAATTATGCTACGAGAGATTTAATTAACGGACAATATAAAAACT
Organism: Tenacibaculum sp. 1B UA; assembly: GCF_033978845.1. NCBI lineage: Bacteria > Pseudomonadati > Bacteroidota > Flavobacteriia > Flavobacteriales > Flavobacteriaceae > Tenacibaculum > Tenacibaculum sp. 1B UA. The sequence goes on along the minus strand of NZ_JAKVUA010000020.1, from coordinate 10,757 downwards.
GGGGAACAGAAGTTCGCTTTTTATCAAACTATAATTTTAGAGGGCAAAAGAATACCTACTTACTAGGTGTAAAATATTACAAAGCAAATAATTCAGAACAGCAAGGAGCAGGGTCTAATAGTGTAGATGCAGACTTTACATTTGCAGATGTAGATGCCTATGCCTCATCTAATTTTAAATTCCCAAATACGAATGTAGCATTATTTGGAGAACATATTTTTAAGCTATCAGATAAATTCTCAATAACTCCTGGATTTAGGTTAGAATACATAAAAACAGGAAGTAATGGTGATTATAAAACAGTATTGTGGAATAATGAAGACCTACAAAACGGAGAGCCGTTACCTAATGGAATTAATACGTTTAGAGACGATAGAACAAAAGAAAGAAGCTTTGCTTTATTTGGTATTGGTGCAAGTTATAAACGATCAACAAAGTTAGAAATTTATGCAAATGCTTCTCAAAACTACCGTTCAGTAACCTTTAATGACATCCGTACGGTAAGTCCTACTTTTAAAGTAGATGAAAACATAGATGATGAAGAAGGAGGCACAGCAGATATTGGAATAAGAGGAAAAATTAAAAACATTGTAACCTATGATCTAAGCGGGTTTGGACTGTTTTACAACAAAAGAATCGGAATTTTTTGGGTAAGTAGCGGATCCGATGCAGGAGATAGGTTAAGAACTAATGTAGGAGATGCTTTTATTTATGGTTTTGAAGGTTTTACAGATGTTAGTTTGGTAAATGCATTTAAACTGTCACCAAACTACGTGCTAAATACCTATGTAAACCTAGCGTTAACACAATCAGAATATACAGATTCATTAGAAAAATCGGTAATAGGAAATCAAGTAGAGTTTATACCGAACCTAAACTTAAAAACAGGAGTAAAGTTTGGATATAAAAACTTTTTAAGTAGCTTACAGTTAACGCATTTGTCTGAGCAACAAACCGATGCTACACATGCAACAGTAGATAGCACACATCCTAGTTACGGAACAATAGGTCCTATACCAGCATATACAATTGTAGATGCTTCTTTTTCATATTCGTATAAAAAATGGAAGCTAGAAACAGGAGTTAACAACCTATTAGACGAAAAATACTTTACACGCAGGGCAACAGGATACCCAGGACCAGGTATTATACCATCATCTCCAAGAAACTGGTATGTAACATTACAGTTCAAAATTTAAAATAAAGGGAGATACTTAGTTTTCTCCCTTTTTTTGTTAGTTACATGGTATTAGCACATTGTTTCATTGTGTTTATAACGGTTTTCTCTTACTGTAAATAATATTTACTTTCCCAATAGGAGTATGAGAAATTTCACAAAAGACAAATTTCTCTATAACCTCTATAAAATAGTAACAAACTATTTTTTCTTTTCTTTTTATAATTGTAAATTTAGCCAATAACCAAATTTAAATTATAAAAACATGGGAAACCCAGTAAACGTTAACGGAGTTACATTAACATTAAAAGATTTTAGAAAATTTGACACCAATATTAGTGTTGATAATATACCAAAAGGACCTTTAGTTAACATGTCAGGTCTTGAAGGTAGTACAAGTAACCCTTTTACTGTAACGGTTTTAGCATACTTACCAGATAACCCTTTGAAGCCAATTGAAAATACCACTGGTTTACAACTGCAAGGAAATGAAATCTATTTAAACTATTATGGAATTATTCCAGTTCAAATCCCAAATAAAGAAGGAGGGTATAATATGGTAAGTTGTAGAGATTTTAGAGTAGATTTTAATTGTGATCAAGTGGCTAGTCAATATGATTTGTATTATATAGAATATATTTATGAATTGGAAGAAGGGACTGAATTAGCGGACATGATTCTTGTTAGGAATAACAATACAAATCCAATTTTGAAAAATGTAAATGAAGGACCTATAACAGATAGAGGAACAGTTACAGCACCAGCAGAAACAGAACCACCAACAGAATTTTAATTTTGAGTAAATTAAGTTCTATTATAGGAATAATAACTTTGTTTTTTTTTCAGGTTAATGGTCAGCCTAAAAAGAAAAACAAAGTTTTTATTGAAAGAGGTTATTCTATATGCCAAAAATATAAGAATGAAACTTTTTGTAAGGCCTTAAACTTTTATAAAGAAAAACAGTATGATTCCTGTTATACTTACAGTAGCAAAGCTTTATTATTGACTAATAAAGAGGAAGAAATTACTTATATTAACTTTATGCAAGCGTATAGTGCTTATAAAAAAGGTTTTTATAAAAAGGCTTTGCAAAGCTTACATTCAATTACTGATGATAAGGAGAATATCTTAGAAAAACAGGTTTTATTAGGAAGTGTATACTTAAGTTTAAAAAAATATAATAAGTCAATAAATCATTACGAAAAAGCTTTAGAAGAAGGGCCTGAAGTTTTCAGAAAAAAAAACATTTACCATAATTTAGGAGTTAATTTTTTACAAAAAAGAATTTTTGGAAAAGCTAACGAATATTTTTCGAAAGAAGTTTCTCTAATAAAGAAGAAAGATACTGCGGCAATAATTAGAACCAAAATTGATTTAGCAAACCTATATTATAATCAATACTTAGACGATAAGGCAATTCCGTTGTTTAAAGAGGCTTATGATCTGTCCAAATTATACTCAGATTTTAACCTTAAACAAATATCTGTAAGAAACATGGCAGTTGTGGAGAAGAATAGAAAAAATTATAAAAAAAGTATAGAGTACTATATGGAGTATGGTAACTGGAAAGATTCTATTTGGAACCGTGATAAAATTTGGGAGCTTACAGAAAAAGACAAACAATTAGCCGTAGCACAGAAGCAACAAGAAATTGTATTACAAGAAGAGCAGTTAAAGCGTCAAGCAGTGGTGCAAAAGAGTTTGGTAATAGGAGCTTCAGGTTTATTAGTTTTTTTGGGGTTTTTAGGCTATTTTTATAGAGAGTTAAGAAGTAAAAACAAGTTTATTACTCAGCAAAAAGAGGAGTTAAACGTAGCAAACAAAACCAAAGACTATTTGTTTTCTGTAGTGTCTCACGATTTACGTTCACCAATTAATACAATTAAGCGACAGCACGAAAAGCTAAAACGACAGTTAAAAAACAAAGAATACGATGCGGTAAGTGAAACTACTAACAATGCTATTGCATTAACTGAAAGCACGAGTCACTTATTAAATAATGTATTGCATTGGTCATTAGAGCAAAACAATCAGTTATCGTTTAAAGCAGAAGAATATCCTTTAAAACCATTGGTAGAACAGGCTGTTTATAACTTTGAAGAAATTGCAGAAGCTAAAAACATTGCACTAACTACAACGTTAGAAGCTACTATTTTGGTAAAGGCAGATAAGGAATCTCTAAAAATAGTATTGAGAAATTTGTTAGATAATGCACTAAAATACACAGGAGAAAACGGTGAAATAGCAATAAAAACCTATAATGACTCTGAAGAATTTAGTACCATTGAAATTAAAGACACAGGTTTTGGAATTTCAGAAGAAAAACTAGCAAAAATAAAAGGTTTAGAAGATTTAAGTATTGATAAAATTAACAGATCTGAGGGTGTAGGGCTAGGTATGTTACTGTGTCAAACACTTATTAAGAAGAATAATGGAAAATTACTCATAGATAGTGAGTTGGAAGTGGGGACAACTATACGAATTTTGTTACCCAACGCAAGCGCATAAATTATGAAAAAACTACAATTACTATTGTTAGAAGACTTAGAGGAAGAAGCTTTAGAACTTTCTTCTTTTTTGGAAGATAATGATTACGAAGTATCGTTAGCAAAAAATGCGGTAGAAGCAGAAAAACTGATTAGAAATCGTTTTTTTGACGTCATTATACTAGATATTATGATTAACGGAAAACCAGACGGAATTTCGTTAGCACACCGTTTAAATAAAGAAGGAATAAATGTTCCTTTCTTGTTTTTGACAAGCATGCAAGGAAGAGAAATTTTTGATGAAGCAAAACTAACCAATCCGTTAGTATATTTATTAAAGCCTTATAACAAACTAGAATTGTTGTTCTCTTTAGAATTAGCAATAGAGTCTTGTTATCAGCAAAGTAATAGTATAAGCTTAACATCAGATAATGCAGTGTTAAGTCCCGCTTTTTTATTTATAAAGAAAAAAAGAAGTGTAGTGAAAGTAGATGTAGCTGCTATTAATTATGTAGAAGTGAAAGAAAAATACTGTAGCTTAATTTGCGATTCAGGAAATTACCTAATAAAGTTGTCATTAACCAAGCTAAAAGATATGTTGTCTAATCCAGATTTTAGACAAGTACATAGGAATTACTTAGTAAACGTTAAGAAAATTAAAGAAATTTACTTTGAAGACAACCTTATTGTTTTAGATAATGAAGAAAAAATTCTCTTTAGTGAGCGTTATAAAACAGCATTTATAAAAGAGAATACAATCTTTAGATAGTTACACTACTTTAGAAACTAAACTTATTACAAAGCCAAAGCCATTTTCAATATTAGAAATAGCTTTGGCTTTTTCATTATTGCTAATAGTAGCATCATCAATAAGTTTAAGTGTTTTTATGGCGTTTGCATTCGTAATTTTACTTTCCTTAATAAAAGCATCCACTTCGCTAAGCTTTAGGTTAGTTAAACTAGCCAACTGTTTGTTAAACTCAGCATTAGTTTGTGAAGCAGCTTCTTTAGCTATATTGTTCCAATCTATAGAATTCATAATGGTTATTTTTCAGTAATTACTTTTTCAATGGTTATCAATTTATTTAGTACATTTCCAGTTTTACCAATACTTTGATTAATGGTGTTTTCAATCTTTTTTATATCAACCTTATTACCTGTGAGTTGATCTATCGCTTGCAAAGCCTCTTTTTCTGTGGTTTTTACTTTTACAGCAGAGTTAATTAAGTATTGAAGCGAAGTAGTAGCTCTGCTATAATCGCTATAATTAGAATTTAGTTGGTTTAAAATATCTTGCCTTTGTAAATCCAATACACTTTGAAGCGAATCTTTTTTGCGATTAATAATAGGAACAATACTGTTAAGAATGTTTGGTAATTCCTTTTTATAATCTAAAGAATCTGGTAATAAACCCTCAAACTTTTTTAATAGCGTAGGAGTGTACCTGTTTTCAAAAAATAAGTTTATTTTTTTCTTTCGCTCATCAAAAAGTCTGTTGATTAAAGACACATTTAAAGCATGCATATTATCTGCTTCTTTAATAACTTCTTTGGTTAGTGTAACAGTAGAACTTGGAATGCTAGCACAAGAAAGTAGAAAAAAGCTAAGAATTGATACGTAAAAATACTTCATAAGTGTAATTTTAAAGTTAAAAAGAGGTTGCTACAATGTTGAGCTAAGTTTGGTTAGTATGCTGTAAGCTCTATTATAATCACTTAACGGTGCAACCTCTTTTATTTTTAGTAATAGTTATTTATTGGGTTTAGGTACGATAAAAATAGATTTAACTCTATCTATAATACCTTGTAATATGCTAAAAATAGCTTCAGAAGAAAACCCACCAATCAGTGCTAAAACACCTTTATTAAAAAGATCGATGTCTTCAGGGGTTTTGGTGTAAAAAGAAATAATTTCCGACATAATTAGTCCAGCAATAATACCAAGTACTATTTGAGCCAAATAAGAAATAGACTCTTCAGAAACCATAGTTGAATTTTTAATAGAATTACTAACTTTTTTCAATAAATAAAAAACAACGCCTAGACCAGCAACAGAGGCTAAATAAGACAGGTTTAATAATAAAGGCACCCCTGAATTATTCATTAAACCTTTATCTAATGAGCTATTATTTACATTAGGAGAAAGCGCAGTAATAATAAATAAAATCAAGAAGAAAAGAGCTAGTAAAATAAGATTTCTAACTATAGGAAGCTTACTGAAAATAGATTTATTTTGTCCTTCATTACGAAGAGTTTTGGTATATTCTATAGATTTTGGCGTTGCAGGAGTAATGTTTTTAACAAGAATATTGTGCGCGTTAATCAAATCATTTAAATCCTTGCTCTCAATCAAAGAGTTCACTTCAGTATTAATAGTAATACCGTTGTAAATAGCATACGATAACATATTATTAATTTCAGTAATTAATTCTTTAAATACCTTAGGATAAACATCGGCAGTGTCAGCTACTATCTTAGTGTCTTTTATCAGGGTACTGGTTTCCATTAGTTGTAGGTTTATGAATTGGAATAGGGTAAACACATACTAAAATTAAGAATGATATAGAAAAGAATAAGGGGAGAAACCTTGAGCGTATAAAAGTTGATTATTAGCGTTATTGATAGAAGGGTAAAGCAATAAACAAAAGATAAAATATAAAACGATTTACTTAACTTAAAATTAAAGGTAGTTTTTGCATTATTTGTAGTACATTTGCATGCAATTAATTAACAACACACTAAATTGATTGCATATGCAAGCTCATCAAGCTAAAATATTAGGTGAAGGATTAACGTACGACGACGTTTTATTAGTTCCAGCCTATTCAGAAGTACTTCCAAGAGAAGTTTCAATCCAAACAAAATTTACCAGAAACATAACAATCAATGTTCCAATAGTATCTGCAGCTATGGATACAGTAACCGAATCTGCTATGGCTATTGCTATTGCTAGAGAAGGAGGAATAGGAGTGTTGCATAAAAATATGACGATTGCTCAGCAAGCTCAGGAAGTACGTAAGGTAAAACGTGCAGAAAGCGGAATGATTATCGACCCAATAACCTTATCGTTAAGTGCTATTGTTTTAGATGCTAAACAAGCAATGCGTGAGCATAAAATTGGAGGTATTCCAATCGTTGATGAAGCAGGAAAATTAGTAGGAATTGTAACCAATCGTGATTTACGTTTCGAAAAAAATAACGAGCGTCCTATTGTTGAAGTAATGACTTCAGAAAATTTAGTAACAGTTGCTGAAGGAACTTCGTTAAAAGATGCTGAAGTTATTTTACAAGAAAATAAAATAGAAAAGTTACCAGTTGTTAATGATAATGATAAGCTTGTAGGCTTAATTACCTTTAGAGATATCACAAAACTAACACAGAAGCCAACAGCAAACAAAGATACTTTTGGACGTTTACGAGTAGCTGCAGCATTAGGAGTAACACACGATGCGGTGGATAGAGCAGAAGCATTGGTAAATGCAGGAGTAGATGCAGTTATTATTGATACAGCGCACGGACATACACAAGGAGTAGTGTCAGTATTAAAAGAAGTAAAAGCAAAATTTCCAGAATTAGATGTTGTTGTAGGAAACATTGCAACACCAGAAGCAGCTAAATATTTAGTAGAAGCAGGAGCAGATGCAGTAAAAGTAGGAATAGGACCAGGGTCTATTTGTACAACACGTGTAGTAGCTGGTGTAGGGTTTCCACAGTTTTCAGCAGTGTTAGAAGTAGCTGCAGCTATTAAAGGAAGTGGAGTCCCAGTAATTGCCGATGGAGGTATTCGTTATACAGGAGATATACCTAAAGCTGTTGCAGCAGGAGCAGACAGTGTAATGTTAGGATCATTATTAGCAGGAACCAAAGAATCTCCAGGAGAAACTATTATCTACGAAGGAAGAAAATTCAAATCGTACCGTGGAATGGGATCTGTTGAAGCCATGAAACAAGGATCAAAAGATCGTTACTTCCAAGATGTAGAAGACGATATTAAAAAGTTAGTTCCAGAAGGAATTGTAGGACGTGTTGCTTACAAAGGAGAATTACAAGAAAGTATTCACCAATTTGTAGGCGGGTTACGTGCAGGAATGGGATACTGCGGAGCAAAAGACATTGAAACCCTAAAAAACACAGGGAAATTTATCCGTATTACAGCAAGTGGAATTAACGAAAGTCACCCACACGATGTAGCTATTACGAAAGAAGCTCCTAACTATAGTAGACGATAAAATATAAAGTTATTGCAAATCCAATCCTTTGGATGGAAGCAATCTAAAATATCAAACGCCGTTAATTTAATTATTAACGGCGTTTTTTTGGGTGTTATTCTCTAAGGAGAATAACCATGATAGTTTGTTTAAACTTCTAATGTTAATAAAAAAGAGAACTATACGTACAGTTCTCTTTTTTATTAAGTTGTTATATATAATTAAGAATTAAAATCCTTCACCACCTCCATCTAAATCACCATTTTGTTCAGGACGTTCACGTTTTTTATTTTGATTGAATCGGTAGGTAAAGCTTAAAGAAATTTGGCGTTCTCTCCATTGAAAAGAACCATCATTTATTGTTTTAAGAAGTCCGTTATCATCATATAAGTAAGTAGTACTTTCTCGTTTACGAGAGTTGAATAAGTCACTAACATTTAATACTAAAGATGCTTTTTCTTTAAATAAGTCTTTACTTAAGGCAACATTAGCCATAAACATACCTTCTCTGTCACTTTGTGCAGTAGATTGTGGTCCACGGTACATTAAGCGTGTTTGCCATTGTAGTTTCCAAGGAAGAGTAACACGAGAATTAAAACGAGCAAACCAACTACTATTGTTAACTTCTTTTAAAGGAGTGATAACTTGATCTCCGTTTGCGGCAGTATATACATAAGTAAAGGCATCTGTATTAAACTTAAAATAATTAAAAGAAGCTGATAATCTAACTTTTTTGGTTGGATTATAGTTTGTTGTAAACTCAAATCCATAACGGTTTTCATCATTTAAGTTTACAGGTTGTCTTACTGTTACATTAGTTAATACTCCGCCTACTTCTCTTTCTTCTAAGATTGAAACTCCTTGAATAATATTCGTAGAATATTGATAGTATAATGAAGCTCCTAAGTTAAGTTTACTAATTCTTGTGTTATACCCTAAATCTAATGAGTTTGTAAAAGTAGGATCTAAGTCTGGGTTTCCTCTAAATACATTAGTAGCAGAACTACGACTTTCAAAAGGGTTTAAAAACCAGTGACGTGGTCTACGTAATCTTCTACTATATCCTAATGAAACATTTTCTCCATCGTTAATTTCATACCCTAAATTAACGGTAGGAAACCATTCGGTGTAGTTTTTTTCTTTAAATTGATCTGTTGTAAATACTGTTAAGTCGATATCAGTGATTTCTGCTCTTAAACCTAATAGGTAGGAGAATTTATTAATCTTACTCCCGTATTGAGAGTAAAAAGCATAAATGTTTTGTTTGAATTCAATAGCATTAGAGGGATCATTTGGAAAAGGATTTCCAGAAGCATCACGTACTCTAAAGTCTGAGTTTAAATCTTGCAATGTAGCTTTATGACCTGCTTCAAATTGACTATTTTCTCCAATAGGTAATACATAATCCATTTGGAAAAGGCGGTCTTTAGAGGTTGTAATTTGTGAATTTTGCTCAGAAAGAGTTCCATCTACAAAAATTTCAGCAGGCTCAGACTCTTCACTGTCACCGTATTGCAAATCAATAGTTAGTTTTTGACCTTCATCGTCAATATTATTGGTATAATTTAAAGAGTATTGCTTGTCTACAGAATCTTCTTTTTCGTTTTCAATTCTTATTTGATTACCATCTAACATTTTGTTTTCATCATAAAAAGTAGTGTTGTTAGTAGCAATATCGTCATCTTTTGAATTTCTATAGAAGAAACTACCTGTAACAGAGCTTTTTTCGTTAATGTAGTATTCTACTCCTAATGAACCATTATAATTATTACTTTTTCTGTCAAAAGTTCTGTCTTCGTCTCTATAATCAGAGATAACACCATTATCATTAAAGTTAGTAAAAAAACTATTTGAATTTCCAGGGCCTTTTCTGTAAGAGTATGCTAAGTTTGAAAAAATATTAAGTTTTTTTGTTCTATAATTTAGGTTGGGAGAAATTCTCAACATATCAGGGTTACCAACAGTTAAGTTTACAGAACCATTGAAACCAGTAATTTTACCTTTTCGAAGAATAATATTTAAAATTCCCGCAGTACCTTCTGCATCGTAACGGGCAGAAGGAGAAGTAATAACCTCTACCTTTTCAATAGCATCAGCAGGAAGGTTTCTTAAGGCATCCGTACCAGTTAATCCTACCAAAGCAGAAGGTTTTCCGTCAATTAAAATACGTACATTTTCATTACCACGTAAGCTTACAGCCCCTTCAGCGTCTACATTTACTGATGGTACATTGTCTAAAACATCAGAAGCATTACCACCTTTAACGGTCATATCTTTTCCAACATTGTAAATCTTTTTATCTAAACGAATTTCAACGGTAGATTTTTCTGCAATAATTTCAACTTCTTCTAATGTTTCAGCATCTTCAGAAAGTAGAATAGTTCCTAAGCTTTTATTTTCTGTTAGAGTATGATTTCCTAAACTTTTAGTTTTAAAGCCTATAAATTCAACTTTTATATCATATGTACCAGATGAAGCATCTATAGAGAAACCTCCATTGGCATCGGTAACTCCTCCAATAACTTGTTGTGTGTTAGCATTTTTTAATACTAAAGTTGCGTACTCTAAAGGTTGTTTAGAGTTTGTTTCTAAAACTTTACCAGTTAGAGTAATTTTAGAACCGATACCTTTTGTAGTACGCTGTGCAACAGCTGTAAAACTAATTAGTAAAATAAGTAATGTAATTTTCTTCATTATGTTGATTTATAAAGCTTGTTTGACCGCAAATTTCTCTAAAGGTTTAACGGGGCTTAGTTAAAAGAATGTTAAATAAAAAAAGGATGCGTATTAGCATCCTTTTTTATTAAATTATGTCTCGTCCTAAAATAAGTTGACACAATTTAGACTTATTTTATGAAAAACAATGTATCCAAGAAGAAACGCACAC
>NZ_JAKVUA010000002.1:0-239480 GCF_033978845.1 Tenacibaculum sp. 1B UA | reverse complement strand
GTCAGATGAAACCTTTACCGTATCCAATGGAGCAGTAAATGCTACAGGAACGATTCAAGATAATGATGGAGCCCCAATAGTAGCCATAGGAGATGTAACAGTATCCGAAGGTGACGATGCTATTGTTCCGGTAACCTTAAGCAATCCAAGTACAGAAGACATTACAGTAGAAGTAACGGTAGATGGAATAGTGTACCCAGTAACAATTGCCGCAGGAGATACAACAGGAAGTGTAACTGTTCCAACAGCAGAAGACATTACCTCAGGAGAGGCAGACGAAGTATTCCCAGCAACAGGAGTTGTCACAAGTGGAGTAACTGGAGCGATAACCGATGGATCAGTAACGGTAGAAGACGATGATGTAACCGTACCAACAGTTGTAAGTCAAACCACGAACGATACGACACCAGTTATCACAGGAACAGCAGACAGTTCAGATACGATTGAGGTAACAGTCAACGGAGTAACGTATACCGAAGGAGACGGGAACTTAGTAGACAATACCGATGGAACATGGACATTAAACATACCAGCAGGAAGCGAGATTGCAGAAGGAACGTATGATGTAAGTGTAGAAGCAACCGATGCAGCAGGAAACACCAGTTCCGATGCAACGACCGATGAATTAGTAATCGACACAACAGCACCAGTTTTAACGATAACTATAGATAATATCACAGCAGACAACATTATTAATGCCTCAGAAGCAGGAAGCACTATTCCAGTAAGCGGAATGGTAGGTGGTGACTTCAATACAGGAGACACGGTAACTTTAGTGATCAACGGAAACAGCTATACCGGAACAGTAGATAGTAGAGGAAACTATAGCATAGATGTCCCAGGCTCAGACTTAGCAGCTGACCCAGATACGACAGTAGAAGCAAGTGTAAGTTCAATTGATGGTGAAGGGAATAGAGGCTCTACTTTGAATACACATGAGTACTATTTACAAGACACGGATAATGACGGCATACCAGATGCTGTAGATGTAGATGATGATAATGATGGAATTCCAGATGTTGAAGAGGGAGATGGTTTAGTGGATACTGATGGAGATGGAATTCCAGATTCATTAGATCTAGATTCCGATAATGATGGTATAGATGACGTTATAGAGGGCGGAAATGGAGATTTAGATACTAATGGAGATGGAGTAATAGATTCTAGCGATACAGCATATACAGATACTAATGGAGATGGTCAATCTGATAACTCAGTAGATGAAGAAGAAGAACCAGATACGGATGGCGACGGTATTCCAGATTATCAAGATTTGGATAGTGACAACGATGGTATAAATGATGTTATAGAGGGCGGAAATGAAAGTTCCGATACTAATGGAGATGGAGTTATAGATTCTAATGATACAGGAGGTTCAGATTCTGATGGTGATGGAATTTCCGATAGTGTTGATGGAGATATAAATAATTTTGGTGAGGGAGATAATGGAGGTGATACTCTGGTAGATACAGATGGTGATGGTACTCCAGATTATCAAGATTTAGATAGTGACAATGATGGAGTAAATGATGTTGTAGAAGGAGGGAATCAAGATGAAGATGGCGATGGACAAGTAGACAATCCTCTTGATGATTCAGATGGAGATGGAATCACAGATAGTGTTGATGGTTTAGATGGTTTTGGTGATGCTGATAACCCAGATTATAACTCTAACCCTACAGATCCAAATGATGGAGGGGATGGAGTGATAGATGGAGAAGATACAGACGGAGATGGAATACCTGACCTTATAGATGGTTTTGATGGGTTTGGAGACGCAATAAATGATGATACTTGTGTGAAAGTAAACAACTTAATGAGCCCTAATGGAGATGAAGCAAACAGTTATTTACATATTGATTGCATTGAGAATTTTCCAAATAATACTCTTGAAATTTTTAATAGATGGGGTAACACAGTATATAGAATTAAAGGATATAACAATAGTAGTGTTGTGTTTAGAGGGATTTCTGAAGGAAGAGCAAACATAAATGTTGGTGATAAATTGCCAGTTGGAACATACTTCTATATTTTAGACCTTGGAAACGGAAGTAAAGTTAAAAAGGGGTGGATTTATATTAATAGATAATATAGATATATTAGAAAAAAGAGACTGATGAATAAAAGTTTTAATCAAATGAAATTATATTTAAGTTTAATCTTACTATGTACAATGAGTATTTGTGTAACTACAAATACTCAAGCACAACAAGATCCTCAGTACACACAGTATATGTACAATACAATGAATGTAAACCCAGCTTATGCAGGATCTAGAGGACATACAGTAATTACTGCATTGGGTAGAATGCAGTGGGTAGGTTTTGAAGGAGCTCCTAATACTCAAAACTTATCATACGATACACCTTTAGGATATTCAGGTTTAGGGTTAGGAGTTAATTTAATGAATGATCAAGTGGGACCTTCTAGTGAAATATATTTAGATGCAAATGTATCTTACAATATACAAACAGGAGAAGAAGGGAACTTAGCCTTTGGTTTACGTTTAGGAGGTAGGTTACTAAATATAGATTGGTCAAAAGGAACTTACAAAGATGATGAAGTAGTCTTTCAGGATAACATTAATAAATTCTTACCAACCGTCGGAGCAGGTATTTATTATCATCAGCCACAATGGTATGTAGGATTATCGGTACCTAATATTTTAAGAATGGAGCACTACGATGCAGATACTCCAGGGGAAATAGCAGTAGAAAGAATGCACTTTTTCTTAATAGCAGGATATGTTTTCGATATCAATGAAGACTTAAAGTTTAAACCAGCAGCTTTGTTAAAAGGAGTTTCAGGAGCACCTCTATCATTAGATATTTCAGCTAATTTATTATTTAATGAAAAGTTTAGAGTTGGAGCTTCTTGGAGATGGGATGATTCTGTAAGTGCACTTTTAGGTTTTCAAGCAACAGACTCTTTGCTTATAGGGTATTCATATGATTTAACAACGTCAAACTATAATGTAACAAACTCGGGAACACACGAAATTATGTTACAGTATGAAATATTTAAAGATATTAGATATAGGTCCCCAAGATTCTTTTAAAAAGAAAAAAATGAAATTTAAAAAAATACTAGTATTAGCAACATTTTTAATGCTGGCTGTAAATGGTTTTGGTCAAAGTAGAAAAGTAGCGGATCGTTATTTTGGAGAGTTTTCTTATGTTCAATCAGCTAAATTGTATAAAGATTTAGTATTAATTAAAGGAGATAGCTCTCAACATGTATTAACTAGGTTAGCTGAGTCTTACTATAATAATTCAGATACAGAAGAAGCAGAAGTTTGGTACCAAAAACTTGTTTCAAATTTTAAAGAAAAAGTAGAAGAAAAGCATTTGTTTAAATATGCTCAAGCTCTGAGAAGTAATGGGAAGTATAAAAAATCAGATTCTATCTTTTTAAGATTAACTCAAGCTCAAAAAAGTAGTTTAAATAAGGAACTTAAAAAAGAAAACTATTTGTTAGACTACACTAATAAAGAAAAGAGGATAGGAGTAAGAAACTTGGCTATAAATACGCCTTATTCAGAATTCGGAGGGTTTTTATTGAATGGAAAAGCATACTTCTCATCATCTATTGCTAATGATTCAAAAAAGCAAAAAATTTATAAGTGGAATAACCAACCGTTTTTAAATATTTACAAGGCAGAAGAGAATATACAAACATTAGAAGGTAGTAAGCAAGACACTGTCTTAGTTTTAGGAAACGTTAAAAAATTAGAAGAGCCAATAGCTTCTGAATTACATGAATCGACACCTGTTTTTACAAAAGACGGAAAAACTATTTACTTTACAAGAAATAATTCTGAAGGAAAGAAAGCAAAGAGAAGTAAGAAAAACACATCTAATTTAAAAATTTATAAAGCTAGTTATATTAATGGGTATTGGGTTAACGTTAAAGAGTTACCATTTAATAATGATGAGTATTCCACAGGTCACCCAGCTTTAAGTCCAGACGAAAAAACATTATATTTTGTTTCTAATATGCCTGGAGGATATGGACAGTCTGACATTTATAAAGTAGAAATAAAAGGAAATAATGAATATGGAGAACCAATAAATTTAGGAAACACTGTAAATACGCCAGAGAAAGAAGTTTTCCCTTATGTAGGGAACGATAATGTACTATATTTTTCATCTAACGGACATCTAGGTTTAGGACTTCTTGATATTTTTCAAGCAAAGATTAAAGAAGATGGTACATTATTATCACCAGAAAACATTGGATATCCATTTAATAGTAAAAAAGATGATTTTTCATTTTTTATAAGTAAAAACGGGAAAAGAGGTTTTTTCTCATCAAATAGAGAAAAAGGAAAAGGAGATGATGATATTTATAGCTTTTTTATTTATACAGAGCCTCCTGTTTGTACACAAATTGTTAAAGGAGTAATAGAAAACAATAAAATAAATGCTCCAGTAGATGCAGCTGTAATAAAGTTAATTAATAAAGAAAAAGAAGTTATAGCAGAAACTATTTCTGATACATCAGGTAGCTATACTTTTAAAGATGTACCATGTAATGGAACATATACAATTACTGCGTCTAAGTTAGACCATAGATCAGATAAAAGTACAGTGCTAACTAATAATAAAAGAAATAAAGAGGTTACAGCAAACTTAAAGTTAACACCATTAATAATAGGAAACCAAATAGTGATAAAACCTATTTATTTTGATTATGATAAGTCTGTTATTAGGGAAGATGCAGAATATGAGTTAGAAAATATTGTAACAGTAATGACAAATCATCCTGAGTTAGTGATTAAAATAGAGTCACATACAGATAGTCGAGGTCGAAGAGATTATAATAGGTTTTTATCAGATAAAAGAGCAAAATCAACTAGAGATTATATTCTATCAAGAGGAATTGCAAGTAATAGAATTGAAAGTGCTATAGGTTACGGAGAAGACAACCCTTTAAATGATTGTGTAGACGGAAAAAAGTGTACTGAAAAAGAGTATCAATTAAATAGGCGCTCTTATTTTTATATAGTAAAAGGAAGCGAGTCTGTAGAGATAAGACAAGAACAAGAAAAAAAAAGAATCAGAAAAGAACTAGCCACAAGAAGAAGTAATTTTTTAGAGTTTTTAAGCAAAAGTTTAAAGAGATCAGAAAGAAACTCAAGACCAGAAAATAATAAGTGTTTTAAGGAAAAAGAAGATAATTGTAATAAAATAACAAAAGAAGTTAAAGTGAATTATAAAAATTAAGCCCCCCACAAATAACCGTAATGTTATTAAGGTAAAACTCCTTTTTTTTAAGGAGTTTTTTTTATTTACTCAGTATAATATTATGCAAAAAATTAAGTTATAAGGTTACATTAACTTATTATCATTATTATTAATTATGAAAAAACTATTTATTCCCTTAGCGTTATTGGCTTTAACAATGACGTCTTGTGTATCAAAAAAGAAGTATGTTGAGTTAGAGCAGAAGTACAATGATACAAGAGGAAATTTACAAAAAACAACTCTAGAAAAAGAGCAGCTTGAGGCTAAGTTTGCTAAAATTGAAAAGAGAGTTGATGACTACAATGAAAAAATTAACTCATTAAAAAGTGTAAATGAATCACTCCATGAAGAAAATAACGTTAAGTTAGATATGGTTGGTAAATCAGCAGTAATCTCAAATTCTGTAAAAGAAAAAATGAGAGAAACACTTAAAAATGTTGATCCAGCTGAGTTAGCTAATGCTAAAACGTTAAAAGACTCTATGAATGTAGCTATTGCTCATAACTTAAAAAAGTCAATAAACACTTCAGAGCTAGAAAATGATGAAGATGTAAATATTGATATTGATCAAACAGTTGTAATGATTTCTGTTTCAGACAAAATGTTATTTAATACAGCAAGCTACAGAGTTAAAAGAAATGCGCATAAGTTAATTAAAAAATTAGCTGATGTTATTAATTCAGAACCAAGTATGGATGTTATGATTGAAGGACATACAGATTCTAGACCAATTCATAATGCTGTTGTACAAGACAACTGGGATTTAAGTGTAAAAAGAGCAACATCTATTGTTAGACTTTTAGAGACAAAATATAATGTGGATCCTAGCAGGTTAATAGCATCAGGAAGAGGAAGTTCAGTTCCACTTGTAGAAAACAACTCTGCTACTAATAGAGCTAGAAATAGAAGAACTAGAATTGTAATTTTACCTAATTTAGATAAGTTTTTTGGTTTACTAGCCGAAAAAGAAAATATCAAACCTTAATTATTATTAAAATAAAGAATAAAAAACCAGCTAAATGCTGGTTTTTTTGTTTAATAGCTATTAAATAGTAAGTTTGTAATAGTTTGATTTATCTTAGAACAGCATGAAAATTGTTCTGCCTTATGCAAAATAGCATAATCTTTTTCCTTTCTTTGATTTCTAATATATTTTGAGTCAAAGTAAAAACAATAAAAAAAGAGCTAAAAGAAAAGGAAGGCAAAAGTAAAAAAAAACTAAAATTAGGTAAAGAGAAAGTAAGAGAAAAGGAATAGCTTATGATTGAGATAAGAATAAAGTGAAGCTAAAATGGGTAAAGAAATTCCTGAAGAAATAAAAGAAATGGTTCATAAGGCGAATGAAGTGCTTAGTGAATTAGACAAAAAGATTTAAAAGAGATAAGAAGTAACAACTTTAAATAAATAGAAAGTATTATAACTACTCTTTTTTTGATAATTTTATTTCTTGTCTAAAAATGTATTGTACTACTACTTAGACTACTGGATTTACAATAAAGAGCACTATAGTATAGTGTAAGTAAGAATTATCTAAGAGGATAATGTCTTATAAAAAGAAAAGCTTCTAATTAAAATTAGAAGCTTTTCTTTTTATATATAAACACTTTTAAGAGTTATTTATTCATGAAGTTTAAAGTTAACGGGAATATAATACTCAACATTAGCTGTTTTACCATTATGCTCACCAGGAACAAACTTAGGTAGTTTAGAAACCATCCTTTTAGCTTCTTGCTCTAGTAATTGACCGTTTTGTGGACCTTTCATTTTAATGTTGGTTACTTCTCCTTTTTTATCAATAATAAATCGTACCCAAACTCTTCCCTCAATGTTTTGTTCAGCAGCAGCAGCTGGATAGTTAAAGTTTCTTTGAATATGGCTAACCATTCTTTCGTTGAAACACTTTAGTTTTTGCATATCAGGAACCTTTGTACATGCTTTAAATTGAGGGATGCTTTGTACCTCTACAAACTTTACAAAATCAGTAACAGTCTTTTCTTTTACTACATTAGAACTTTTCTTAGCAACAACTTTACTTATTGTAGATTTAGAAGAACTATTATTAGTTGCTCCAGGTGCTCTAAACGTAATAGGAACCCCATATTTTACTTTTACAGTTCTTCCATTGTGTTTGCCAGGTATAAATTTAGGAAGATCGTTAATAATTCTACTAGCCTCCTTTTCTAAAGATTCACCACCTTTAGGTCCACGCATTAAAATATCTTCAACATTTCCTTGCTCGTTTATTGTAAACTGAACTAAAACTCTTCCTTGAATACCAGCATCAATAGCTTCTTGTGGATAGTTGAAGCTCTTAATAATATGTTTAGTCATGTTAGTTTCAAAACACTTTGCCTGCTTAATTAATGGAACATTGTTACATTTACTAAACAAAGGAATTTCTTCAACTAAATTAAAAGGAACTTTTTCAATAGTAGCTGAATTATCTTCTAACTCAAGTTTACCAATTAATAAAGATTTCTTTTTAATATCAGCTACCTTTTGAGAAGAATTAATACCTCCAATAGCAGAAACGGCTTCTTTATTCTTACGAACAACGCGTCTTCTGGTTGAGACTTCAATAGATAGTTGTTTTTTTGCACCATTATCGGTGTCTTCGATTGCACATTTTGTGATACTGTTTGGATCAGCGATTTGTTCATCTGGAGTAGTACATACTTCTTGTCCTACAGCCGCTAAAGAAAGTAGCATAATAGCTACTACTAAGGGGAATTTTTTAATCATTGTGCTCTAATTTTAAGTGTTTGGTAGAGTTAATTAACTATTAACTGATGCCGTAAATATAGGTAAAAAATAGAAAATAACAAATTTATTCTACGATTCAGATTGCTAGAGTGACTTTAATCTAAAAAGGAGGAATAAATTTAACTATAACGGAACCCTAAAAATTATACGCAAAGCGTATTTTATATTAACTAAACCACCTTTATAGCTTCCGGGAATAAATTTAGGAAGAGCAGCAATTAATCTGTGAGCTTCCTTCTTCAGTAAATCACTATTTTCAGCTCCTTTTTTCTTTATATAAACAACATTCCCTTTTTTATTAACAGTAAATTGTACTAAAACCTTCCCTTCAATTTTTTTTCGAAAAGCTTCCTTTGGATAATCAAAATTTCTAACAATATGTTTTATCATTTCCTTTTCAAAACATTTTGATTGTTGTAAAATTGGAGTTTTTTTACATTCTTTAAATAGAGGAATTTGTTCTACTAGGTGAAAAGGAACTTTGTCTAGAGAAGTTAAAATATCCTCTTTTATATTTAATTTTTCAACAAGTGAGTTTTTACTTTTTATTTGCTTAACTTTATTAGAATTAGCTGAAACAATATTAGCTTTTTTAAGTTTATGAAGCCTTTTTCTTGTTGAAATTTCTTTAACTTTTTCAATCTCTAGAGCTTCTTTTACATCGTTTATAGAACATTTAGTAATGCTAATAGTATTAATGTCCTGAATATTTTCATTGGGAGTTTCACATTTTTCTTGAGAGTAAGAAAATGATATTGAAAATAAAATTATTTGAAATTATGGATAAACATTTTACCTTAATTTAAGATTAAATTTATAGGAAAAGAGTAAGTTACATTAACAGGTATCCCTTTCTCTTTACCTGATTCTAACTGAGGTAACTTATTGATAATCCGATTAATTTCATTGGTAATAACTTTGCTAGGTTTTGAACTAACTACTTGAATATTTTTAGGTTTACCATACACATCTACAGTAAATTGAATTAAAATTCTACCACGTATACCTTCCTCTGAAAAGACCTCAGGGTAATAGTTTTTAGAAAAATGTTTTTGTATATTGTTTTTAAAACATTTTTTTGCCTTTTCATTAGAATTATTTTTACACTTAGGAAATAAAGGAACTTGTTCAACTACAGAAAATAATAGCTCTTTAGTTTGAGACTTCAAAGAAGTTTTTATAGATAAGTCGTTATTAGTAGTAACAATAGAAACCTTAGAAGGATTACTTAGGCTTGATTGATTTTTTTGTGGTGTTTTTCTTATTTTTTTTATTCTATTTCTAGCGGTTAATGCTTTTGTAGTTCTTTCTCTTGAATTTTGTTTCTTGTTAACAATCTCACATTTATTTACACTTATAATATTTAAATCAACAGCATTGTCTTCAGGAGTAGTACAAACTTCTTGAGCTTTTAAAGCAATAGTTACAAAGAGAAGAAGTATAAAAAATAGTAATGTTGTTTTCATAGGATTTAAGAGCTTGTTTGGTGTTGTAAAGGTTACGCTTTATTGCTCTTTTGTCCTTAAGGAATCATGATAAATCTATTAAGTAATATGTTCTTTAATGTTATGAATATTAATTAAACATTAAGTAGCTTTTGAATAAAAATAAAGCCTTCATAATTATTACGAAGGCTTTATCAATACTGAAATATTTTATGTGTTATTATTTCACATTCATTAATTCAACATCAAAGATTAAGGTTGCATCTGGAGGAATTACACCGCCAGCACCTTGTGCTCCATATGCTAAGTCAGAAGGAATTACCAAACGAGCTTTGTCTCCAACTTTTAATAACTGAATACCTTCATCCCAACCAGGAATTACTTGACCAACTCCAATTGCAAAATCGATAGGTTGCTTGCGTTTGTAAGAAGAATCAAACACAGTTCCGTCTAATAATTGTCCCTTGTAATGTACAGAAACCGTAGCTCCTTTCGTAGCTTGTTTCCCATCTCCGTTTTGTAAAACCTTATAACGTAATCCGCTTGCAGTTTCATCGTATCCAGCAGCTACTTCATCTAATAATTCTTTTTGTTTAGCTTTTGCTTCAGCTTCACGTTTTTCACGAGCTCCTTCAAAAGATCTAAAAGCTTCTACTGCATTAAAAGATTCAGCGGTATCACCAACACGAATAATTTCTACATCCATAGTGTCGTCTTGTGCAATAGCATCAACAACATCTTGACCTTCAATAACACTACCAAAAACAGTGTGTTTTCCGTCTAACCAAGGAGTAGCAACATGGGTAATAAAAAACTGAGAACCATTAGTTCCAGGCCCTGCATTTGCCATTGATAACTTTCCTGGAGCATCGTGCTTTAATTCAGGGTGAATTTCATCATCAAATTTATAACCAGGATTTCCTGTTCCTGTTCCTTGTGGGCAACCACCTTGAACCATAAAATCAGCAATTACACGGTGGAATTTTAATCCATTGTAATAAGGAGTTCCTTGTGGTTTTGCTGAGTTTTCTAAATTTCCTTCTGCTAAAGCAACAAAGTTACCTACAGTTCCAGGAGTCTTTTCGTATTCTAAGTTTACTAAAATATCACCTTTTGGAGTGGTGAACTTTGCATAAATTCCGTTATCCATTTTTCTCTTGTTTATTTATATTGTGCGATTCCAATATCCAAAATATTATTAGGTAAAAGAATCTTTTTATTAAAATAGCTAAATCATTGTTTTTCTTAGCAATGACAAAGTTAGTTTTTTACTGATAAAGTTGAAAGGTTAAAGCTTAAACCTATGTTAATATTGTTTGAATTTACATTACCGAAAGGCGAATAATATCTACCTCCAGATGCAATTATAGAAACCTGATTTACTATGTCATAGCTCAATCCAAGTGTAGGGCGAATAATAATTCCTTCGTCAGTATCTACACCAGCACCTCCGCCAGCACCTGCCATAATTTCTATAAAACCACGCATTTTTTTGTTAAAAAAATACGGACTATATATACCACCACCTACTAATCCGTGAGCATAACCACCTGAGCGACCATCATACGCAAAACCTGCTTCACCAGCAATATATAACCAATGATTTAAGTCATAGTTAACTTTAAAACCAATTAACTGTAAGTCTATTTCAGTAGCGTTGTAAACATCATCTGTTTTAGCAACATTAAAATAGCTTTGATTTTGAATTTCTAAACGTAAACCTTGTGTACTATAAGTACTATTCTCTTCGGAAGACGTTCCGCCATTTAATCCGAAGTATTTTAGACCAAACCCGAAGGTATAGGCTTCTAAATCGCCTGCAATCGCACGATAATAACCACCATGACCACTAATAGCAATATTTTTAAACAGTTTTAAATCGATTCCTGCAGAAGGATAGATCATCAATCCTCCTTCAGGAGCCACACGACCACCAGCAGCACCGATACCTAATTTCCCGAAAATATTAATGTATTTTGATTGGTATGGGTGATACCCAGCACCAACAAATAAATCCATAAAACCAGCACGTAACCCTCTATAAATAGCATCGGTATGTGCAAATAAGAAGGTGTTTTCGTTTAAATATTTCTGATACTCAAAACCAATAACATATAGCATTTCATTTAAGTCATCACCATTATCTTTTTTTGAATTACCAATAGGTTTAAAGAAATCAAAACGAATTTGTTGTGCATTTTTAACTACAGGTTTACTCCAGAAACTATCAGGAGACAAGTTATCTGCTACAAAATTTTGATGTGCTTTGTCATAATCGGTAAAACGTAAAATACTAGGTATTTCTACAAAGAAAGAAACGGAGTTACTTTTAATTTCTCCAGATAAAAAGTTAACGTGACTGTATTGTATTCCGAAGGAATAATCATTCTTTTTATATTGTAATCCGATATTTGGATTGATAAAACCACCATCATTTACCAAGTAACGATATCCACCACCGCCACCAAAGTGGAAGTTAGCATCTACATATAAGTTTTTATATAATTGTTTATTCACCCCTAATTCAGCGCCTAACGTAAATAACCCTCCTTGGTCACCTGTTGCAGCAAAATGAAATCCTGCGCCACCATACAACCAATCGTTAATTGGAATTTGATAGTGTATACCTGCTAATCCCATGGTTGATTTTAGGTTTGGAAATTTATCCGAAGGCATTTCAACAGGTATAAAATTCAAACGAACTTTATTGTGTAACTCTTTTCCTTGTAAATTAGACAAGTTCTCTTGACCGTAAGTTAGAAAAGAGAAAATAAAAAATAGAAAAGAGAATATGTAGTGCTTCTTAAAATTCACTAGTGAAATGTAATTTTACAGTTGGATATTTACTTTGTGTCATTTGTATGGTAAATGAAGAGTCGGCTAAAAACACTAGCTGACCTTGTTTGTCTTTAGCTAAATAACGTTGTTTTACACGTTTAAACTCTTTGAATTCTTCATTTTTAGTGTCTTCTGGTTCAACCCAACAAGCTTTATGTACAGCAATATTTTCATACGAACACTTAGCTCCGTATTCATGCTCTAAACGATATTGAATTACTTCGTATTGAAGTGCTCCCACGGTTCCTACAATTCTACGCCCGTTCATTTCCATCGTAAATAATTGCGCAACACCCTCATCCATTAATTGATCTAAACCTTTATATAATTGTTTTGCCTTCATTGGGTCGGCATTGTTTACATAACGGAAATGCTCTGGAGAGAAACTAGGAATCCCTTTAAAGTTTAACTGTTCTCCTTCAGTTAAAGTGTCTCCAATTTTAAAGTTTCCTGTATCATGTAATCCTACAATATCACCAGGGAAAGATTCATCTACGATTTCTTTCTTTTCAGCAAAAAAGGCATTCGGGCTGGAAAATTTCACTTTTTTACTGTTACGAACGTGTAGGTAAGGGGTGTTTCTTTTAAAAGTACCTGATACAATCTTCACGAAAGCCAAACGGTCACGGTGTTTAGGGTCCATGTTTGCATGAATTTTAAATACAAACCCTGTAAGTTTTTCTTCTTTAGAGTCTACTAAACGCTCTTCTGCTTGTTTTGGCTGCGGATTTGGAGCAATATCAATAAAGCAATCTAGTAATTCTTTTACTCCAAAATTATTTAAAGCTGAACCAAATAAAACAGGCTGTAGCGAACCGCTCAGGTAGTCATTTTGATTAAAATTAGGATATACCTCATTTACCAACTCTAATTCTTCACGAAGAGTGTTTGCAGCATCTTCACCAACGATTTTATCTAATTCAGGGTTATCGATGTCATCAAATTCCACCCCTTCAGAAATAGTTTGTTTATTATCTCCAGAGAAGATATTTAATTTCTTTCCCCAAATATTATAGATTCCTTTAAAATCGTATCCCATTCCAATAGGGAAACTTAAAGGAGTTACTTTTAAACCTAGTTTTTGCTCAACTTCATCTAATAAATCAAAAGCGTCTTTACCTTCACGGTCTAACTTGTTAATGAAAACAATCATCGGAATTTTACGCATGCGACAAACCTCTACTAACTTTTCGGTTTGTTCCTCAACCCCTTTTGCAACATCAATAACCACAATAACACTATCTACTGCAGTTAAGGTTCTAAATGTATCTTCCGCAAAATCCTTGTGACCAGGTGTATCAAGAATATTTATCTTCTTGTCTTTATAAATAAAAGCTAATACAGAAGTAGCAACAGAGATACCACGCTGGCGCTCAATTTCCATAAAATCGGAAGTCGCTCCTTTTTTAATTTTATTATTTTTAACCGCACCGGCTTCTTGAATAGCCCCACCAAAAAGTAATAATTTTTCAGTTAAGGTAGTTTTACCAGCATCAGGGTGTGATATAATTCCGAATGTACGTCTCTTCTGTATTTCCTCTAAAAAACTCATCTATAAATTTTAAGGTTGCAAAGATACATTTTAAAGCGAACTGTTCAAAAGAAGCTTTATACAGATATGTTTTTTAATTTGAAAAGGAAAATAAGCTATAATTTTATAGGAGAGTTTATCAAACTTTTCCAGTTTTCAATTACTTCGATTGGGTGATTCATTTCGTTATCTAAATTACGTCTTTTTTGTTCTTTATATGAAGGTACTTCTTGTTTAACAAATTGGTCAAATTTAGGATTATTACCATGCTTATCATCTTGTCCAATTTCCCAAACCTTGTTTGTTGCTACACCATTATCCTTTATCCTACAGTAATAAGTTCTATCAGTAACTAAAGTTTGTCCAATAACATAAGCACGTTCAGTCATGTATTTTTCAGCTTTTACAGCATTATCACTTGCTTTCATTATGGAATCATATGTTTTTTTTGCATGTTTTATAAAGCTTTCAGCTGTTTTTGCAAGTGTCCCTGATTTGGGTTTTCCATAGCTAGATTCGTTAGGGTTTTTCCATTCTTCTTTTGCATTTTTATTCATAGGGTCAACATTAGCCATTTCTTGATAAATACTTAATTGAAGAGTTGCGCCTAACATAAAAACTGTAAAACCAGCACTTGCTTTATCTTTTTGTTGAAGTGTGCCTAGCATACCTTCGGCTCCAGAAAGAAAGGTTTGGTCATATTTTTGTAATAGATTAAATAAATGCTCACGATCTTCTTTACTCTTAAGGTCGCGTTGTTTTAGTGCAGGAACATATTCGTAGTTAATCTTTTGTATTAAATTAGTAATAGCTCCACTAATGGAGTCTATTTTACTTTTTTGTATTTCTTGTTTAACTACTTTAGTTATTTGAGCATAAACCTCATCAAAATACTCAGGAATTTCAGGAGGGAAAATAGCCTCGATAATTGCGTTGGCAATTGCGCCGCCTACAGCACTAAGCATTCCAGAAGCAATTCCTTTACCCATAAAAACAGCTACACTTTTAACATTAAGCTTTAATGATAATGAATCTAAATTTGAGTGGAGTTTGGGAGGTAATGTAAAAGAGGAATCTTGTAAAACAAGGTTATATTCATTATCAAGACTAATGTTTTTTAATAAAAAATATAGAGATGTTTTATTTGTTGTTAATTCATATACAATAGTTCGTTTAGGTAAATTATGAAACTTTTCTAATAAAAAAGTGATTCGATCATTTATAATTACTTCGTTAAGTAATAAGGGATACTCGTTAAGTATATTTTTTTTAAGACAATTTATATTAACATCTAGTTCTGTAGGAATATTTGGAACCTCTTCAGGTTGAGCTACTTTAATTTCTGCCTTCAACTTATTATTTTCAATAGAAATAGGAGGTGCTCCAGGTAACTTTTTTTGAAGGATGGTGTTAGTTTTTAATTCGAAATATTCCTTATTTGTTTCAGGTTTTAAATTGCCATATACTAATAAAATATCAGGGTTAATAGTACTCAGTTTTTTTTGAGTTAATTGAATCATTTTAACTAAATTTTGTAGTGAATTAATTTA
The DNA here is from genome assembly GCF_033978845.1 of Tenacibaculum sp. 1B UA. Taxonomy (NCBI): domain Bacteria; kingdom Pseudomonadati; phylum Bacteroidota; class Flavobacteriia; order Flavobacteriales; family Flavobacteriaceae; genus Tenacibaculum; species Tenacibaculum sp. 1B UA. The sequence continues at coordinate 224,107 of NZ_JAKVUA010000002.1, read as the reverse complement.
AATACTCTAAACTAAAAAAACTAAATGAAAAGTTTTTTTATTTAGGTATAAGCGTTATGTTTTTGTGCATAGACTGATAAAAATTAACTGATTTTCGTAAGTTTGCTTTTCATAAATTTTCTGTATGAAGGAGCAAGTAATTTTAGTTGATCAGCAAGACAACCCCATAGGACTAATGGAAAAGATAGAAGCACACGAAAAAGCTTTGTTACATAGAGCGTTTTCGGTATTCGTTTTTAATGATAAAAATGAATTGATGTTACAGCAACGTGCTGCTGAAAAATACCATTCTCCTTTGTTATGGACAAATACTTGTTGTTCACACCAGAGAGATGGAGAGTCGAATATTGAGGCTGGGAAACGTAGATTACAAGAAGAAATGGGGTTTTCATGTGAGTTAGAAGAAGTGTTCTCTTTTATTTATAAAGCTCCGTTTGATAATGGCTTAACAGAGCATGAATACGATCATGTAATGATTGGTCGATTTAACGACGAACCTATTGTAAACCCCGAAGAAGTGGCGTCATATAAATGGATGCCTTTAGTAGAGGTGAAAAATGATATAGAAAACCACCCTGAACGATATACAGCTTGGTTTAAAATAATTTTTAAAGAATCTTACGATAAAATATCTAAGTATATTTAATATGCCTAAAGTAACAGTTCACAGAAAAGCACACTTTAACGCTGCACACAGGTTATTTAACCCTAAATGGTCTGATGAAAAAAATTATGAGGTTTTTGGTAAGTGTAGTAACCCTAATTACCATGGTCATAATTATGAACTAATTGTTTCATTAACTGGTGAAATAGACCAAGAAACAGGATATGTATATGATTTAGGTAAGCTGAAAAATTTAATTAAATTGAAAGTAGAAGATGTTTTAGATCATAAAAACTTAAATATTGAAGTAGAGGAGTTTAAGGATGTTAACCCTACAGTAGAAAATATATCAGTGGTGATTTATAATAAGTTACGTGTAAGTATTCCAGAAAAATTAGACTTAGAAGTTACATTATACGAAACTCCAAGAAACTACGTAACTTATAGAGGTGCATAATCTATGATAAACCAATTACTACGATTTACTCCAATTTTAAAACAAAAAATTTGGGGAGGAAAAAAACTAAACGAATTACTTCATAAAAACTCAGACGGATCCAATATTGGAGAGAGCTGGGAGATTTCTGATGTTGATGGAGATGAATCAATTGTTAGTAATGGTGATTTTGAAGGAAGAACATTACGAAGTCTTTTAGAAGAGTATAAGTACGATTTAGTAGGTGGTTATGTGTATAAAACTTTCGGTAAGCAGTTTCCACTGTTAATAAAGTTCATAGATGCTAAAGAAGTACTAAGTATTCAGGTACACCCTGATGATGATTTAGCAGGGCTTCAAGAAGCTTATGGAAAGACCGAAATGTGGTACGTAATGCAAGCTGACGAAGAAGCTAGTATTATTATTGGGTTTAAAGAAAATTCAAGCAAAGAAGAGTATATACAACACCTTCATAATAAAACACTTTTAAGTATTTTAAATATTGATAAAGTGGCTAAAGGAGATGTATATTTTGTGCCACCAGGTAGAGTGCATGCTATTGGGGCAGGTTTGTTGATTGCCGAAATTCAACAGACATCAGATTTAACTTATCGAATTTACGATTGGGATAGAAAAGATATTGATGGTAATTATCGAGAATTGCATACTGAAAAAGCATTGAAAGCAATTGACTTCTCAGCAGAAAGCTCTTATAAAACAATTTATGTGAAACAAGAAAATGTAGCGAATAAAGTAGTTACATGCCATTATTTTACAACGAATATACTTCCAGTAGAAGGAAAGAAAGAAATAGATTTATCTAAAAAAGATAGCTTTATAATTTATATGTGTGTAGAAGGAGAAGTAATATTTTCTTACGAGAATCAAGAAGAAATTGTAAGAAAAGGAGAAACTATTTTGGTGCCAGCATGTATTGATAAAGTGAAAGTTTTATCAGAAAGTTCTTCAGAGCTATTAGAAACATACATAAAATAAGCTTAAGAGAAGAATCTCCTAAGCTTATAACAAATCAAACTAACTTAACGATTGCTCAATTGATTGTAAAATCAATATTTAGAAATAATTAAGACGTTTTTTTAATAGTATAGCCAAAAGTAGCTGTACAAATAATATTTTGTTTCTTTTCTTCTTTTTTAGATACTGTTATATTGAAAATAACCTCAGTATCACTCAATTTTTTAATGTTGTTTTTGATAACAAGCTTATCATTAAGGTAGGCATTGTCTAACAGGTCAAATTCGATACTGTTAAAACTAAAATTAGAAGAATCTGGATAAAAGCCTAAAGAAGTGTTTGCGTTAGCTTCAATTTTATCGTATAAAACTGAAGTTTTTAGTACTTTGTTTTTGCTAACCTGTTTTTTGTTAACTATGAATTGATTAGGCTGACTGTTTGATGTGATGTTTAGTGTTTTCATGATAATTTTAAGGATTAAGTATTAGTAATTCAGGATCTCTGTAAAATGGATTTTGTACTGAGTACATTACAGTTGAGGTTACGTGTTTTCTAATTGAATTTCGATACTTAAAAGTGTTCATAATGTTTAAAATTTAAAATATTAGTAAATAAAAAAAGGTGCTTTTTTAAAAAGCACCTTGGTTAAGTTTATATTAAAATTGATTATTTAAAATCGATGTTTAATTCTGTTTCTTTGGGTGCTTTTAGGTACGTATACATACTGTTTATGCATGCGGGCTGTACACATAATCGAATTGATTGTGTTGAAAATAAATGTGTATGTGCCTAAAAGCGTTTTCATAAGAACCCAAAAGTAGTAAAAGTTTTTAATAATTGAACAAAATCAAAAATTAATTAATGTTAAAATTTTGTCAATGTGAGTTTTATCGGTTTTTATGATAGCAGTTTAAATATGTATCTTTGATACGTAAACACTTATTATTATTTATGAAGATAATAGCAATGATTCCTGCACGTTATAGTGCATCGCGTTTTCCAGGGAAATTAATGAAAGATTTAGGAGGGAAACCTGTAATTGTAAGAACCTATGAAGCGGCAGTAAAAGCGAATTTGTTTGATGAAGTATACGTGGTAACCGATTCCGAAGTAATTTATAATTCTATAGAAAAAGTAGGAGGTAAGGTGTTAATGAGCCAAAAAGAACACGAGTGTGGCTCAGATAGAATTGCAGAAGCTGTTGAAAGTCTTGACGTAGATATCGTGGTAAATGTACAAGGAGACGAACCTTTTATTGATACCGTTTCGTTATCTAAATTAATTAGCGTTTTTAAATCTGATACTCAAAAAGAAATTGATTTAGCGTCGTTAAAAGTAAAAATAACGAATGAAGAAGATATTCAAAACCCTAATAATGTAAAAGTAATTACCGATGCAAACGATTTTGCAATCTATTTTTCAAGAAGTGTAATTCCGTATCACAGAGATAAAGAAATAGCTATAAATTATTACAAACATAAAGGGGTTTATGCCTTTAGAAAAGAAGCATTGATCGATTTTTATCATACACCTATGACACCAATAGAAGCAGCTGAAAAAATTGAATGTATTCGCTACTTAGAAGCAGGAAAAAAAATAAAAATGATAGAAACTTCAGTAGAAAGTATTGGTATTGATACTCCTGAAGACTTAGAAAAAGCTATAAAACAACTTGAAAATGAATAATATTAAAATAATATCCTTTGATGCAGACGATACACTTTGGGTAAACGAAACTTATTTTCGTGATGCTGAAGATGATTTTGCTCGATTGCTGTCTGATTACGAAACAGAAAATAAAATTCATCAAGAATTATTTAAAAAGGAAATAGAAAACCTTAAAATTTACGGTTACGGTGTAAAAGGTTTTATGTTGTCTATGGTTGAATGTGCTCTAGAAATTTCTAACTATAAAATCAGTCCTAAAAAAATGGAAGCAATTCTTGAGATAGGAAAAGAGATGTTAGAAAAACCAATAGAGTTATTAGATGGAGTAGAAGAGGTGTTACAAGAACTACAAGGAAAATATAAGCTAATTGTAGCTACTAAAGGAGATTTGTTAGATCAAGAGCGTAAGTTGGCTAAATCAGGTATCTTAAAATATTTTCACCATACAGAGGTGATGAGTGAGAAGAAAAAAGCCGATTATAAAAAACTAGTAAAACGGTTGGAAATTAATCCTTCAGAATTTTTAATGATAGGTAACTCATTAAAATCAGATGTATTGCCGTTAATTGAAATTGGGGCTACGGCAATTCATGTTCCATTTCATACAACATGGGCACACGAAGAAGTAAAAGAAGAACAAAAAACGGATGCTTATAAAACAGTATCTAGTATTACAGATGTATTAAAGTTTTTATAGATGAGGTATCTAGATATTGAAAACTGGAATAGAAAAGAACTTTTTAAACACTTTAGAACTTTAGCAGATCCAACTTTTGGTTTAGTTGCAGATGTAGATGTGTCTAAGACTTATCAATCAGCAAAAGAGAAGGATCAATCCTTTTTTGTAAGGTATTTACATGCTTGTATGAAGGCTATAAATGCTGTTGAAAACTTTAAATTTAGAGTTGAAGGAGATAAAGTAGCAATTTATGATGTAATTAATGTATCAACAACTGTTGCTAGACCAGATACAACATTTGGTTTTTCTTATTTTGATTATTCAGAAGATTTTGAAGTTTTTAATCAAAATTACATAGAAGAAAAAGAGCGAATACAAAGTTCAACTAGTTTATTGCCAATAAGGTATTCATTAGGCTGTATACACTCTTCAGCGATTCCTTGGGTAAGTTTTACAGGGCATAAAGAACCTTTCTCAGGAAATAAAAATGATAGTGTTCCGCAGTTAGCTTTTGGTAAATTAAAAGAAGAAAAAGGGAAAGTATTAATGCCTGTGGCGGTAAATGTAAACCATGCTTTGGTAGATGGATACCATGTAGGAGAGTTTTTTGAGAAATTTCAAGCTGAATTGGATAAAATCGATTAATTTTGCATCAAATATTTATAATTATGGCAAGCATAAAAAATTTAAAGAAAGATATTAACTATACATTAGGAGACATTATTAGTATTTGTCAAATAGCTAGAGAATTAAACCCTGAAGCTGATAAAGCTAAAGCAAATGCTATTGTAGATGAAGTTATTGTAACTTTTGATGATTTAATTGCAAAAGTAAATGCAAAAAATGTAGAGAATAAAAAAGCTCATTACAAAGCTTTAAATACTGAGTTAGAGACTAAAGCTAATGCTTTAATAGAAAAAGTAAATAGTTTATAGTACTATAAATTATATGTTTATAAAGCGAGACTCTAATGAGTCTCGCTTTTTTTTTGGATAAATTTTAACATTCACTTTGGAATAAAATTTTGTAAATTACGTTCAGTATTTAATAACAGATAACCCCAATAAATATGGCAAGAGCTATGTATGAGTACACGAAAACTGTGCTTCAAAAGGTTAGTTTTAACGCTGATTTATTTTGTAAAGAGCTTGAGAAAGCTTTAAGTAGATTACTACCTTATGAAATAGATGAACTAACTATTTGGCTAAAACAATTTACAGCTAATAAACCAGATTTATATGTTTGCTTAGCCTTAGTCGATAAGTAAAAAAAGGAAGCTTTTAAAGCTTCCTTTTTTTATTTTTGATGTTCTCTTTTTTTACCTTTTAGCTTTTTTATAAGCTTTCGGTGAAACTCGTGTTCAGCAACTTCTAAAGTGAGAATTTTTTTATCTGATAAAAAAGTTGAGAGCTTATCATAAAAGTGAGTTTTAGCTTCGTATTGTTCTTTTGAAACTGACTTAATTTTATTCACAATTTCTTTTGATTCTTTGTCAGTTAAACTATCAATTCCTCCACAGCTAAGTATTTTTTTCTTTATACTGTATCGTTCCGCTTTGTGAAGTTTAATCATTTTTTTATCATATATATTATATAATGGCCAAAATTTATCAGCTTCTTCTTCCGTTAGATTTAATTTTTCAGAAAGAAAAGCTACTTTAAAAGCTTTAATTTTTTCATAATTTCCTTTTTTAGTTTGTGATTGAACAGAAAAAAGGGAAGTAAAAGCTACAAATAATATAAGTAAATGCTTCTTCATTATTGTTGTATTTCGTTTATAAGTGTTGGTGTGTCAACAGAGCTTAAGTAATCTTCTAGTGTTTCATCACTAATAGAAGCAAATATATCTTCTTCTAGCTCTGAAGTATTTAAGGCTGTTGCAAGCTCACTATTGTCAATATCACCATATCCATTTTCATACCAAGATTCTATATCAGTAATAGTTATATCTTCAAAAGTAATTTTTTGAGTATTAAAATAATTAATACCAATAAAAAGTAAAACAGAAGCTGCTGCAGCTACAGGAACATACTGTAAAATTCTTTTACGTAATGAAATTACTTTTGACTCTTTAGTTTGTTCTATTGCTAATTTTGATTGAATTCGAGCTTCAATTGTATCAAAATAACCGTGAGGAGTATTGAATGGTTTATTTTTTGGTAAACTATCTATAAATACAGAAGTGTTAATAGTCTCTTCAACTTTTTCAAAATAATTTTGAGGAGTTGAAAAACCATTATCCTTGCCAACTTGTTGGTTTATATAATCTATAGTATGTTTTAATTTTTTATCCATTACTTTAGTAAGACTCTTGTTTTTGTAAAAGGTTTAATTATAGTTCTTTATAAATTGTTCTATTTTTTTAGCGGCTATATGATATGAGGCTTTTAAAGCACCAACTGAGGTATTGAGAATTTCAGAGATTTCTTCATACTTTATTTCATCGAAGTACTTCATGTTAAATACTAATTGTTGTTTTTGAGGTAATGTAGCAATTGCTTTTTGCAAAATAAGCTGAATTTCATCACCAGAAAACCAATAATCACTATCTAAAGTAGAAGTAAGCTGTAGTTGATAATCAGAAATATGAATATTCTTTTCTTTAGCTTTTTTGTTGATGAAAGTTATAGCTTCATTGGTAGCTATTCTATACATCCAAGAATATAGTTTACTATCTCTTTTAAAGTGATTAATACTTTTAAAAACTTTTATAAAAGTGTTTTGTAAAACATCATCGGCGTCTTCATGAGAAATTACTATTTTTCGTATATGCCAATACAATCGCTCTTTATATTGCGATACTAGGCTTTTAAAAGCAATCTCTTTGGTAGTAGATTGCTGTAATTGATTTATAAGTGTGATCTCGTCAATCAACCAAAACTGTTTTAGTTGTTAGACATTAAAGATAGCAAAAGGTTTAAAAAGAGATATAAAAAACTACTTAATTCTTTTTGTACACCCAAATAAGCGTTTTTCTTTAATAGTTTCAGAAACTCCTTTAGGAAGCATTTCTTCCCATCCATCTTCTCCGTTTTTTATCTTTTTTAAGACTTTTCTTGAGAAAATATGTAAAATATCAGGGTTAAAGTCTTTAATATCAATTAATCGACCATTGTTTTTAAAGAACTTATAAAGTTCTTTCATTCTAGGATGCACTTTAAGGTTTTCACTAGTAATGTATTCACCAGTTTCCTCATTTTTATAAGGATACATGTATACCTTTAAATCTCTATAAAATAGTTTACCAAAAGCTTCTAAGATACCACCGCTTAAATCACGATAATACTTTTCATTAAAAATTTGAATCAAGTTGTAAACTCCCATAGCAAGTCCCATGCGCTCTTTGGTGTATTCGCTAAAGTATTCTACTAGTTTAAAGTATTCTTGATAGTTGGTAATCATAACGTTTAGACCAAGAGAACATAGTAGTTCAGCCCTGTCTAAGAAGTCACGTTCGTTAATTTCTCCTTCGGCACGAAGGTTACTTAAGGTAATTTCAAAAATAATTTTAGTTTTCTTAGGATCTACTTTATTTTCATCAAAGAATAGTTGTTTAGAACGCTCAAACATATCCATGTTAACCTTAGTTACGGGTCTGTAACTTCCACGAAGAGCCAAAATATTCTTTTTGTAAAGTACTTGTGCAGGCAATAAGTTATTCCCGTCAGGACCAAACATTACAGCATTTGTCATCCCGTTTTTAACAAGTTGTAAACTCATTAAGCGGTTGTCAACATACATAAAACGAGGTCCAGAGAAGTTGATCATGTCAATCTCTAAACGGTCTTTATCAATATTATCGTAAAAAGACTTTAATAAATCTTTAGGATTGTCATTTAAGTAATAAGCTCCATAAATTAAGTTTACACCTAAAACGCCCAATGTTTCTTGCTGCTGACGAGCATCGGTTTCTTTAAAACGAAGATGCAAAACAATTTCGTTGTAATCTTCTAATGGATCTAATTGAAAACGAATACCAACCCAACCATGACCTTTAAATTTTTTAGTAAAGTTTATAGTTGCTACTGTATTAGCGTAACTAAAAAATAATTTATCAGGGTGTTTTTGACGATCAAGTCGTTCCTCAATTAACTCCATTTCATGCTTTAGCATTTTCTTTAATCGAGGTTCAGTAACATAACGATTGTCTTTTTCAATTCCATAAATGGCATCAGAGAAATCCTTATCATAAGCACTCATAGCTTTTGCTATAGTACCAGATGCTCCACCAGCTCTAAAAAAATTACGAACAGTTTCTTGACCAGCTCCAATCTCTGCAAAAGTTCCATATATATGAGCGTTTAAATTAATTTTTAACGACTTCATTTTGGTAGTTGGTACAGTACTTATTTTTTGATCTCCTTTTAACGTAATTGCCATTTTGTTTTTTTTAGTTACGTATTACAAATGTACTCAAATTAGGAAGTATCAGACAATTTTTGTTGTATTTTTGTGGTGAAAATGAAGAAAAAAAATCAAGTAAAAATAACTTTTTTAGGAACAGGAACTTCTACTGGAGTTCCGATGCTTACAAGTAAGCACCCTGTAGCTTTATCTAAGAACCCAAAAGACAAACGATTACGGTCTTCAGTGCTGGTTTCGTGGAATAATATTAATTATGTTATTGATTGCGGACCTGATTTTCGTCAGCAAATGATGCGTGAAGAGGTCGAATCAATCAAAGGAATTTTATTTACACATGAACACGCAGATCATATAGCAGGTTTGGATGAAATCCGTCCGTATTGTTTTCAAATAGGACCAGTACCTATCTACTTAACAGAAAGAGTGCTAAATGTTTTAAAAAAACGATACGATTATATTTTTGCAACTGAAAATAGATACCCGAGTGCTCCAAGTGTAGCGCCAACTATTGTTTCACACAAAGAAAGTTTTGAGTTGGATGGAGTAGAGGTAACACCAATTGAAGTAATGCATGGTAATTTACCAATTCTCGGATATCGTTTTAATAACGTAGCATATATAACCGATATTAAAACTATTTCAGAAGAAGAGAAAGAAAAGCTAAAAAACCTTGATGTTTTGATTGTGACAGGTTTACGAAGAGAACCTCATAAAACACATTTTAACTTAGAAGAATCATTAAATTTTATAGAGGGAATTAAACCTAAAAAAGCATATTTAACGCATATTAGTGAGCTTTTAGGATTACACGATGAGGTTGAAAAAGAATTGCCAGAGAATGTGTTTTTAGCATATGATGGATTACAAGTTTAGTATTAAAAATATCAATACTACAATCAATATTAATTACTTAAAGTAATTGATGGTTTTAGAATAGCTTCTTATTTTTACTTTAAATATTTATAACATGAAAATTATTATATCACCAGCAAAATCGTTAGACTTTGAAAGCAAAGTTACTACCGATGTATATACACAACCTAGGTTTTTAGAACAATCTGAAAAGTTGAATAAGAAGCTAAAAACACTTTCAAGGAAAAAGCTGAGTGAGTTAATGAAGATTTCTGATGATTTAGCAAGTTTAAATTATGAAAGAAATCAAGACTGGCAGCCTCCTTTTTCTTTAGAGAATGCAAAACAAGCAGTATTCGCTTTTACAGGGGAAGTGTATAGAGGGATTGATGCTAATTCTATTTCGGAAGATAAAATTCCAGTTTTACAAGATAAATTGAGAATTTTATCAGGATTATACGGGTTGTTAAAACCATTGGATTTAATTCAGCCATACCGATTAGAAATGGGAACTAGGTTAAAAGTAGGTAGAAGAGAAAACTTATATAAGTTTTGGGATACTATATTGGCGGAATCTTTAAATGAAGAACTTGAGGATGGTGAGCTATTAATTAATTTGGCAAGTGCAGAATACTTTAAGGCACTTCCTAAAAAAACATTAAAAGTACCTATGATAACTCCAGTTTTTAAAGATTTTAAAAACGGACAGTATAAGACTATTATGACGTTTGCTAAAAAAGCTCGTGGATTAATGGTGCGCTATATTATTGATAATAATGTAGAGACTTTAGAAGAATTAAAAGGTTTTGATGTTGACGGATATGGTTTTTCTGAAGAAATGTCTACTGAAACAGATTTAGTATTTACAAGATAAATGAAACGAAAAAAAGTTGCTATTGTTTTTCTTTTAGGTTGTTTACTAATAATTACTTCTATTTATGTTTCAAACAAAGTAATAATTAATAATGCAGAAGGAAAACTATTTAACTCTACAGAAAATATATCTAAAAATAAGGTAGGGTTGTTATTAGGTACGGTAAAGTATTTGTCAGATGGTAGAGTGAATTTGTATTATCAATTCAGATTAAATGCTGCTGTGGAGTTATACAAAGCTAAAAAGATTGATTTTATTTTAGTAAGTGGTGATAATGGCTCTGAGGGATACGATGAGCCCACTGATTTTAAAAATGATTTAATAGAAGTGGGAATTCCTGAAAATAAGATATTTTTAGACTATGCAGGGTTTAGAACATTGGATTCTGTGGTAAGAGTGAAAGAGATTTTTGGGCAAACTTCAGTAACTATTATATCTCAAAAATTCCATAATGAAAGGGCCTTATACTTAGCTAATCATTATGATATTTACGCAATAGGTTATAACGCAAGAGGTATTTCTGGGAAATATGCGGTCAAAGTCCAGCTAAGAGAATACTTAGCTAGAGTAAAAGTTTTTGTTGATATTCTTTTTAATATAAAGCCTAAGTTTTTAGGAAGGCCTATTGAAATAAAATAAAAATTAACAATCAGCTAATCGTACTGTAACAGCTAAGCCGCCTTCTGAGGTTTCTTTATAGTTTCGGTTCATATCTTTAGCAGTTTCCCACATAGTGTCAACTACTTTGTCTAATGGGACTTTAGACTCTTTTGGGTTAGTTTCTAAGGCTAATTCAGCAGCATTAATAGCTTTAATAGCTCCCATAGCATTACGTTCAATACAAGGTACCTGTACTAATCCACCAATAGGGTCACAAGTAAGTCCTAAGTGATGTTCCATGGCAATTTCAGCAGCAACTAAACATTGTGATGGAGTTCCGCCTAATAATTCAGTTAATGCGGCAGCAGCCATGGCTGATGATACTCCAATTTCAGCTTGACAACCACCCATAGCAGCAGAAATTGTAGCATTTTTCTTAAAAATACTCCCTATTTCTCCTGAGACTAGTAAGAACTTTTTAACATGCTCAAAAGTAGCATCGTGGTTTTCTATTACTAAATAATACATTATTACAGCAGGAATTACTCCAGCACTTCCATTAGTAGGAGCAGTAACAACTCTACCTAAAGCAGCATTTACTTCATTTACTGACAAGGCTAAACAACTCACCCATTTTAAAATTTCTCGAAACTTAACTTCGGTGCCTCTAATAGCGGCAATCCACTCCTGTTGATTGTTATATTCAGCATCTTTAATAAGTTTTTGATGTGTTTCAAATGCACGTCGCTTTACATTTAATCCACCAGGTAAAATCCCCTTAGTATGACAACCAATATACATACATTCTAACATGGTATTCCATATACGGTGTAACTCTTTATCAATTTCTTCAGCAGAATTAATTACGAGTTCGTTTTGGTATACAATATCAGAAATATTCAAGCCTTCCTTTTCACAATAAGCTTCTAGTTCAGTAGCTCTGTTTATTGGAAACGGAAAGTTTTGTTTGTTAATTTCAATATCCTCAGCAAGATTATCGTCTTCTTGTACGATAAAACCTCCACCAATAGAGTAATAGGTTTCTGTTGAAATTTCTACCCCATTAGCGTATCCTCTAAAAGTCATTCCATTCGCATGAAAAGGCAAAAATTCTTTGTTGAATTTTACTGAGTTATTAGCAAAAACAATATTCTTTTCATTATTAAAAAATAATAGCTCTTTAGTTTGAATATCACTAATAACTACATCAATAGTTTCAATAGGAATATACTCTGGATCAGCACCACTTAAACCAAGTAAAACGGCTAAATCTGTCGCATGCCCTTTACCAGTTAACGAAAGAGAACCATACAAGTCTACTTTAATCTCTTCAATTAAAAGAAATTCATTCGTTTCTTTTAATTTTTGTATCCATTGTTGGGCCGCTCTCCAAGGGCCAAGGGTATGAGAGCTAGAAGGTCCCACCCCAATTTTAAGCATATCAAAAACGCTAATAAATTGCGACATAAATAGTAAGTTGTTTGTTGGTGGCTAAAATAAAAAAAAGTCCTGTATTTAAAACTTAAATACAGGACTTATATTTATCAAAAAAGAGTTATTACATTCCGTAAACAGATTCTTTGTCAAATTTCTTTACTAACATGTAGTAAACTACAGCACGGTACTTGTTTCTTTCAGACTTTCCAATTCTCTCCATAACTTCTCCAATAGCCTTATCTAATTCAGGTCCATCAGCTAAACCTAACTTTTTCATTAAGAAATTTTTCTTAACGGTTTCCAGTTCTTTAGGATCACTACCAGATACAGTTTCAGCATCATTTTTATAAATAGAAGGTCCTAGTCCTTTTGTAACAGCAGTTAATAAATCTGTGTTAGAACGGATATCTCTATCGTCCATAAATTTTTTATAAAGTGTTACTTTTTCGTCAAATTTACTCATGATTTTTTGTTTAAAATTAGATATTAATTTTTAGTTCTTTCAAATATAGAAAAATAATTAATTCTTTCAAACAACTTAGTGTTAATAAGAAAGAGAGACAATATTGTTAATTAAATTGTTGAAAAGAAATAAACAGATAGGTAAATAGGTACTGTTCTTGTAGTAATTTTATATAAATTCAAATCTGTAGCCTATGTCAATATCAAAATTTGAATCCATGTTGAAAACCAATGAGGTATATTTTTTTGATGCTGTAGAATTTGAAATAATTATAGAGCATTATTTAAATATAGGTAAACAGTCGTTGGCAAAAAAAGCCGTACAGTTAGGTTTGGAGCAGCATCCGTCTTCAATTCAATTAAAATTAATGAAAGTAGAAATTTTAATTTTTGAAGACCAATTGCATGAAGCAATTAAGATGTTATCTAATATTGAAGCTGTAGAACCTCATAACGACGAGGTTTTTATCCAAAAAGCAATTATTCTATCCAAAAAGAAGAAGCATACTGAAGCAATTGCAATTTTAAAAGAATCTTTACAGTATATAGAAGATCCATCTGATGTTTGGTCAATGATAGGTATGGAGTATTTATATCTTGATGATTTTGAAAATGCTCGCTTAAATTTTGCTAAATGTATAGAGGTAGACTATGAAGATTATTCATCGTTATACAATATTGTGTATTGCTTTGATATGGAAGGTAGTCATAAAGACGCTATTAAATTTTTAAATGCTTATTTAGATAAGAATCCTTACTGCGAAGTTGCATGGCATCAATTAGGAAAGCAATATTTTGAGTTAGGTATGTACAAAGAAGCATTAACAGCTTTTGACTATGCAGTATTAATTGATGATAGTTTTATTGGAGGTTATTTGGAAAAAGCAAAAGCTTTAGAAGAACTAAACCGTTATGAAGAAGCTATAGAAAATTATTTAGTAACACTAGAGTTAGACGATCCAACAGCCTATGCTTACATAAGAATAGGAGAGTGTTATGAAAAGCTAAATAATACACAAACAGCTATACATTTTTATAAAAAAGCAGTGCACGAAGATCCTCTTTTAGATAGAGGTTGGATTTTACTAACGAATGCTTGTTATAATCAAGAGAATTATCAAAAGGCATTGTATTATATAAACAAAGCTATTCATATAGATGAAGCAAACGTTTTGTATTGGAGACGTTATGGAGATATCAATTTGAAGCTTAATTTTTATGAAGAATCAGTTAAAGCTTTTAAAACTTGTTTGTCGTTAGGTGATAAAGAAATTGAAATATATGTAGCGTTGGCTGATATTTTATTGTTTTTAGGAGAGTTTAACGAAGCTCTTAAGGTATTAATTCAAGCAAAAAAGACATATAAAGAGTTTGCAGAAATAGAATATAGGCTTTGTGGGTTGTTTATGATTCTTGGTAAAGAAGAGTATAGTATAACACACCTAAAAAATGCTTTAGCGATTGATTTTGAATATTATACAATAATAAAAGAGTTGTATCCTTCTGTTTTTGAAAAAAACAGCATACAAAAAATCATTTCTAATTACGATAAAGCGGTACAATAAATACTTTAGAGTGTTATATTAACTGATATGTATTAGGAAACAAACTTCCAAATCTTTTTTAGAATTAAAATACAAATTAGAGTAATTATCGAAAGTGTAATTGCAAGAATCATTTCACCATAAATCCAGTTTCCAGTGGCGAATAAGAAACTGTACACACCAATTATTCCAGTTACAAATCCAACAATTTTAAATCCAACATTTTTAAATTTATTTTCTCCTTTAAAAATAAGATTGTCAAATTTTTCTAATGTTTTAGCATCTGTAGGTTGTGTTAAAAGAGTTACAATAACCCATCCAATAGTTGTGACAAAAACACCGATGATTAACTGCCAATATCCAGCAATTTCTATGATTGGGGTTTCTATTTTTTTGTTGATAAAAAAGAATACAGCAATAATAAAAGAAATAGCCATAGCAGCAATTTCACTGTATGGGTTTATTCTACTCCAAAACCAACGTAAAATAAACAATAGCCCTGTACCAGCACCAATTTGTAGCAATAAATCGAAAACACTTTTAGCCGATTGTAAATAGAAAGAAAATAACGCAGCACAAAGCATTAGCAATACAGTTGATATTCTACCAACTACAACTTTTTGTTTTTCAGAAGCTTTTTTATTGATAAACCTACTATAAAAATCATTTACTATATATGAGCTTCCCCAATTCAGTTGGGTAGAAATTGTACTCATAAAAGCAGCTATTAACGAAGTTAATACAATTCCTAATAAGCCAGCAGGTAAATAGGTCATCATTGCTGCATAACCAACATCATGACCTTGCATTTCAGCTGTTAAACTAGGAAAAGCTTGATTCATACTATCTAAACTCGGAAAGATAATTAATGAAGCAAGTCCTACAATAATCCATGGCCAAGGACGTAAAGCGTAATGAGCGAAATTAAAAAATAAAGTAGCCCACGTTGCATTTTTTTCGTCTTTAGCAGCCAACATTCGTTGTGCAATATAACCACCACCACCGGGTTCAGCACCTGGATACCAAGTACTCCACCATTGTACAGCAAAAGGGATTATAAACAAGGTAATAAGAGCCTCTTTATCCGAAAAATCAGGAAGCATTGCTAGTTTATCACTCACGTTGGGGTGTGTTAATAAATTTGAAAGTCCGTTGATTTCAGGCAAATTTATAATATATATAGTTGCCCAAACTGAACCAACCATAGCAATTAAAAACTGAATAAAATCAGTAAGTAATACACCTTTTAACCCTCCTAAAGAAGAATAAATAACTACAATTATAGATGAGTATAACAGCATTTCTCCTTGAGAAATTCCTAATAAAATATTGGCAATTTTGGCACCTGCTAAACATACACCAGCCATGGTAATTACATTGAAAATAACTCCTAAATAAATAGCTCTAAAACCTCTTAAAAAGCTAGCCATTTTACCAGAGTACCGCAATTCATAAAATTCTAAATCTGTTGTAATTCCTGATTTTCTCCACAATTTAGCATAAAAAAATACGGTTAACATCCCTGTAAGTAGGAGTGCCCACCAAACCCAGTTTCCTGAAACACCATTTTTTCTAACTAATTCAGTTACTAATCCAGGAGTATCTGCGGCAAAAGTAGTTGCTACCATAGAAACACCTAATAACCACCAAGGCATGTTTCTTCCTGATAAAAAGAATTCAGAACTATTCTTACCTGCTGATTTTGAAGCCCAAATTCCGATGAATAAGGATATAATAAAGAAGGCAACTATAATTATAAAATCTAAACTACTTAAATTAACCATGAATTTATTTTTGGCTTAAACTTAATTAAATTTTGTTAGTCACATAAAAAAAAATCTACTAAATACATCGTTAGGTTGTTAAACAGCATAAAACTATTAATTATTGTTATTTGCATTTAAAATAACCTGTTTTGTGTTTGAGAGGTATTTACGCCCTATAGGAATTCGTTTCTTATTTATTGTTAAAGAGTTTCCTTCTACATAATTTATTTTATCTATTGAAATTGTGTATGAGCGGTGTATTCTTAAAAAGAGGTCGTTAGGTAACTCTTCTGAAATACTGGTTAGGGATTTATGCACAATATGATTATCGGTGGTAGTACTAACTTTTATGTAGTCTTTTAAACTTTCTATGTATAGAATGTCTTTATATTTAATCTTAACGAGCTTTTTATCGACTTTTAGAAAGATATAAGCATCATTTTTTTGCGAACTATTATAGTTAATATTAGAAATACGTTGAGTAAGTTTATTAACTGTTTTTAAAAAACGATTAAAAGGAATTGGTTTAACTAAGTAATCGAGAGCATCAAGTTCGTATGCATCTATCGCAAACTCTCTATATGCGGTAGTTATTACTACATGAGATTTTAATGTTATATTTTTTATAAACTCTATGCCATTCATTTTAGGCATATTAATGTCTAAAAAAATGACATCTATATTTTCATTTTCAATAACTTCAATAGCATCTATGGGGTTGTTAAAAGTACTAACAATGTTAAATTTTTTAAATTTCTCTAAATGTTTTTGAATAACTTTAATAGCAAAAGGCTCATCATCAATTATAATAGTATTAATTTTCACTTTTATAATGGTATATTTAGGGTTACACAGTATTTATTTTCATTTTTTGAAAAAGATAAGTCGTAGTTGTTTTTGTAAAGTAAGTTTAATCTTCTTTTAGTATTTATATTTCCAATACCACTTTTTTCACTATTCTTAAACAAGCTATCTTTTTCATAAGAGTTTTTTATTGAAAACAGTAATCGGTTTTCAGGTTGTTTTTCGATACTAATGTATATATAAAAGTTGGGACTATTTTTATTTCCATGTTTAAAACTATTTTCAATAAATGATAAAAAAATGAGTGGAGGTATTTTTACATTATCTATTTCTCCACCAATTTCAATATTTATTATTGCATTTTCATGACACCTTAACCTTTCTAAATCGATATAGTTTTGAATGTGTTGTATTTCGTTAAGTAGTTTTACTTTTGGTTTTGTTACATCATAAATAACATACTGCATTATATTAGATAATTTTAAAACGACCTCTGGTGCTTGTTCAGATTGCTCTAATGTAAGTGCGTATAAGTTATTTAATGTATTAAAGAAAAAGTGGGGTTGTATTTGTGTTTTTAAAAAATTAAGCTCACTTTTTAATTGTTCTTTTTGTAAAGTAGCAATCCTTTTCTTTTGATAAACCCAGTCTATTGTAAATTTAATAGCAGTAGCTAAAGCAAGTACATAAAGTTCGCCTAAAGTAACAGCAATAATATGATTAAACGTGAAAGCTTGTTGATGACCATCAGATTCTGGCCAGATGTTTTTTGTAACTAATAAATAGTTTAACCCTGTTCGAATTATATATAAAAAGCCTAGTGAAGCGATTAATAAAAAAATATAAGTTTTATATTTTTTTTTGGCTAAAAAACTAGGAACAAGAAAGTATATGCTTGTGTAAACAAGAATAATATGTAGAGGGAATTCAATTAAATTTGATTTAAGAGAATACCAATAATCTCCAAAATAGCTTCCCCATCTAATTACATTAAAGCAAAAATAACTAACCCAAAAAATAACATGATATTTTCTTGGTATGGTTTTATTATTTTTTAAAGAAGCAAATGATTTCATTTTATAAAAATCATGAAAGTAGCTATTTTAAGTTATATCAAATAATTTTTGTTAAAAAAATGCAAAAGTTTAAAAAAAAAGTGTCGTTTGTTGTTTTTTTTGCGTTGTTGGTATATTATTTTTTCCAGAAAAAGAATTAAACATACATTTAACTTAAATTTTTTTTAATTAACCACTCATATGAGAAAAAATAAAATACTACTGTTCTTTTGGGGTTTTATGTTGTTTAGTATAATTATTACCGCACAAGAAAAAGTAATAACAGGTAAGGTAACATCTGCAACTGACGGTTTGCCTTTACCAGGAGTAAATGTAATTGTTAAAGGGACAACAAAGGGAACTGAAGCTGATTTTAACGGTAAGTATACTATAAAAGCATCAAAAGGAAGTGTTTTAGTTTTTTCTTTTGTTGGAATGAAAAAGTTAGAGGTTGTAGTAGAAAATAATATAATAAATGTAGCCTTAGAAGAATCGAATCTGTTAGAAGAAGTTGTTGTAACAGCATTGGGTATTAAAAAAGAATCGAAAAAGCTAGGTTATTCTTTACAAACTATAAAAAGTAAAGACTTAAACAAAGTTAAAACAACCAATATAACAAATGCTTTATCAGGAAAGGTTACTGGGGTTCAAATAAATCAAAACGGTTCAGGAGTAGCTGGTTCTGCATCCATAAATATTAGAGGAGTTTCTTCCTTAGTATCAAATAATCCGCTTATTGTAATAGATGGAGTTATTGTAGATAATACAGGCTTAGGGCAGGGGAGTTTTACTGGTGGACTTGATTATGGTAATGCTTTAGCAGATATTAACCCAGAAGATGTTCAAAGTATAAATGTATTAAAAGGAGGTAACGCAACGGCTCTTTATGGGTATAGAGGAGCGAGTGGAGTTATTGTAGTAACAACAAAAGAAGGTAAAGAAGGAAAAGTAAAGATTGATTTTAGTTCTAGCACAACGCTTGATAATGTTTTAGTAGCTCCTAGATTACAAAATAGTTATGGACAAGGAACATATAATGCGGCTACAAATTCGTTAGAGTATGATATTACTAGATCGGGAAGCTGGGGGCCAAAATTAGACGGCTCTCAAAGGATGAGGTTTGATGGAATAGGAACTGATGTTTATAAAGCAAATCCAAATAGCTTTAAAGATTTTTACAAAACAGGGTCAACTTTTATAAATTCAATAAGTGCATCAGGAGGAAATAAAGTATCTAACTATAGGTTATCTTATACTAACTTAACTAACGCTCCGGTACTAAGAGGCAGTGACTTTGAAAGAAACAGTGTTTTGTTAAATACTTTTACCAATATAACTGATAAATTAAAAGTACAAGCTAAAATTTCATACATCAATAATAAAGCTACTAATAGACCAGATATTACAGATGGGCAAGCTAATACAGTGAGAGGATTAATTTTAAAACCTCGTAATATATCTAATCAAATACTCTCTAAAAATTATATAAAGTTAGATGGAAGACCAAATAATTACGGAGGCGGAGCTTTTACGATGAACCCCTATTATGCAGTAAACACTAAAATAAATGAAGATAATAAAAATAGGTTTACAGGGTTGTTAAATGCAACATATCAGGTAACAGAAAACTTATCAGCCACAGCAAGGTACTCGAGAGATCAAAGTAATTATATAGCATCAATTTATCAGCCTATAGGAGCTTTTGATATTGCACCAACAGGTGGATTAGAAGAAATAACAAATCAAACGGTTTTAAACAACCTAGATTTAATGCTGTTTTATAATGGTAATATAACCGATAAACTATCGCTAGACGCAACTTTTGGTTTCAATACTGTTGAAACTAATTCAAAAACAAATAGAACAGAAGCAAATGATTTATTAGATGAAGATTTATTTTCAATAAATAATTTTACTTATAAGAGTGTTTCTACATTTTTAAATAGAACAAAATCTCAATCATTATTTGGAAGCGTTCAATTAGGGTATAATAATTATGCCTTTGTAGAGATTACAGCTAGAAATGATTGGAGTTCTACTTTACCGAAAGAAAATGCTTCGTTCTTTTATCCATCAATAGGAACTAGCTTTTTGTTGGGTGAAATATTTAATATTAAAACAGAAAAAATAAATAGATTAAAATTAAGAGCAAGTGCTGCAAGAACAGGTAACGCTACATTACCTCATTTGTTAAGCTCTGTTTTTACTGTTACTTCAAAACCTTATAACGGGTTATCATTATTATATTTAGGTAACTCTCAATTACCAGCAGGAGATGCCGAAGAAGGAGCTTCACCAGGATACATCATACCTAACTCAAATTTAAAAGCAGAATTATCTACTGAATATGAAATAGGTTTAGATGCTAGCTTTTTTGAAAATAGATTAGGAATAGATTTTACTTATTACAATAAAGAAACTAAAAATCAAATATTACAAATATCATTACCAGCAACATCAGGAGCGCAAAGCAAGTTGATAAATGCAGGATTAATAAGAAATAGCGGTTTAGAAATAGCCTTGACAGGTACACCTATAAAGAGTGAAAAGTTTTCGTGGAATACAGCTATTAATTTTACAAAAAACGAAAACAGAATAGAAAAACTCGTAGATGGTCTTCCTTCAACTATACTAGCCCGTCAGTTTAACGACGTTATACAACTTGTAGCAACAGAAGGTAGTTTATATGGTGACCTAATAGGATCTACATTTAAAAGAGATAGTGATGGGAATAAAATTTATGATACTGGTGGACTGCCAATAGTAGGAGAAGAAGGAGTAATAGGAAACGTAACTCCATATTTTTTAATGGGTATCACTAATACATTTACCTATAAAAATTTTGAATTAGATTTCTTAATAGATATACGTTCAGGCGGAGATGTTTTCTCTTTTACAGATCGATTAGCAGGAGTACAAGGAACCGATGAAATAACATTAAAAGGAAGAGCCTTTTATGAAGGAGGTCAAGGAATTCTTGTACCAGAAGGAACAACTATTGAAGGAGGAGTTTTACCGTCAGATATAGTTGCTAGAGGAGTAGATCCACAAACTTATTACAATAGATTAGGAAATATTTCAGAAAACTGGATTTCTGATGCAAGTTTTGTGAAATTAAGACAGTTGTCACTTACTTATAATTTGTCTCCCAAGTTTTTAAAGAAATTTTCAATTTCAAAGGCATCAATAAGTTATGTAGGAAGAAATTTAGCAATACTTCATAAGAACACAAGAAACTTTGATCCAGAAGTAGGGTTTAATACGGCAATTCAAGGAATTGAGTTTTTTGATATGCCTTCTACTTCAAGCCATGGGTTAAAATTAGCAGTATCCTTTTAAAAAAAACATACTATAATATTATGAATAATAGAAATAAAAAAAATAGTATTAAAATTGCCAATATTGCTTTAATACTAATTGTAATAGCTTCAACCTTTTCTTGTACAAGTGATTTTGAAGAAATAAACAGAAACCCGAATTTACCAACCAATGCAAGAGCAGAAAATCTTTTAGGAGGAGTTCAGTATTTTACATTTGCAGAACCTAGATTTGTATCATGGAGAGGGAACTTACTGTATACTTCTCAATTTTCACACCAATTTACAACAAATGTTCAAGGTACTTGGTGGGCTGGTGTTGATAGTTATAAAAATGATCAAGGTTGGACTAATGGTGTTTTTGATCAGCCATATAAAAAAAGTAGTATAAACCTAAGAGCTCTATTAATAGAGTATCAAGATCTTAACGATATACAAGGTATGGCCATCACAAGAATAATGATGTCTATGTTTACTCAAAAAATGACAGATATTTTTGGAAATGTACCTCATAAAGAAATAATAGTTCCTAAAATAGAAGTATTAAATCCAAAATATGAAACCCAAAAAGAAATCTATAAATTTATATTAGAAGACTTGAAAGAACAGATGAATATTATTGGAGCTTCTACAGAAACTATTAATGGCGCAAAAGGAGATTTTATTTATCAAGGAGATCCACAAAAATGGAAAGTCTTAGCAAATACATTACGTTTAAGGATGGCTTTGAGAAGTAGAGATGTATTTATAGCAGACGGAGAGTCGAGTTTTATTGATGCGGTTATCAACGATTGTTTAGCAAACCCATTAATAGATGATACTAATGAAGCTACTCTTGAAAGGTCGAAAGAACCTTTAATTAATGCAAATTTAGATGGAGGTTTTGAAGATGTTTATTGGGGCTTTGCCGGTTTAGGTTCTAAATGGGTGCCAACCGAACGTTATGTAAGTTTATTAAGAGATAATAATGATCCAAGATTAGGAGAAATTTTTACAGAAGCAGAAAATGGTGGATATAAAGGTAGTTTTGTGAATATACGTACAGCTCCAGAATGGGAAGACATGGCAAAACCTAGCGAAAAAATTATAGGCAAAGGATTGAGTGATTTAAAAGATCAAGTAAACGTAATGGTTTTAACAGCAGCAGAGTCTAACTTTTTGCAAGCAGAAGCAGCTTTGTTAGGTTATGCAGGAAATGCAAATGCATCTTATCAAGCAGGAATTTCATCTAGCATACGTTTTTGGGGAGCTGAAGTAGGAACCTTTATTGCAAGTGAACCTATAGCAACACTATCAGGAAGTAACGAAGAGCAGTTAGCGCAAGTACATAATCAACGTTGGTTAGCTTCGTTAACAAACGGTTATGAAAGTTGGAGTTTGGTAAGAAGAACAGATTTAATACCACAAATTACAGATAATACTAATTATTGGGTTTCTCAGCCAAATAATGGTAACGTACCGAATAGGTTGCCTTACTCATCAACAGAAAAGACATTAAATAAAGAAAATATTACAGTTGCAATACAACAACAAGGACCAGATGAAATGAACACTAAGTTATGGTGGGATATGAATTAAGAAAACTTTGTTTTAACTCCCCCTCTTTGTAAATTATCTTATATAATTTAAGGATTTACAATTAATTATCAAGCGAGAATATTAAACATATTTTCGCTTGTTTTTTGTCTAGTATTTACTGCTTTTAGTCGAAAAAAAAGATGAAAAAGATAAGTAATAAATACATTTACCTAAAAGACGAAAACCATGATTGGAGACATAAAAACCTATAATAGAGAAGCAATTGTTCATAAACCAGCAGGGCAATTCGAAGAAACTAGATTTGAGAAAATCCATAATATAATTTTTAATAATTCACTCCAAGCTTCAAAAATAGTAGCACATGAAATAGCTGATTTAATTAAACAAAAAGCTAAAGAAAATAAAAAATGTGTTTTAGGATTAGCAACAGGTTCTTCACCAATTAAAGTTTATGAAGAGTTGGTAAGATTACATAAAGAGGAAGGTTTAAGTTTTAATAATGTAGTTACTTTCAATCTTGATGAATATTTACCGATGAAGCCTAATGATGTACAGAGTTACTATTATTTTATGCATGAGTACTTGTTCAATCATGTAGATATTTTATCTGAAAACATTCATGTTCCGAATGGAACTTTATCATCAGAAGAGATTTATCAATATTGCATAGATTATGAATTAAAAATAAAAGAAGCAGGAGGGTTAGATTTTCAGTTACTAGGAATTGGGAGAACTGGTCACATAGGCTTTAACGAACCAGGGTCTCACTATAACTCAAGCACAAGAAGCATAACCCTAGATTATGTTACAAGGCAAGATGCAGCTTCAAGTTTTTTAGGAATAGATAATGTTCCTAAAAAAGCAATTACTATGGGAATAAGTACCATAAAAAAGGCAAAAAGAATTGTTTTATTAGCATGGGGTGTAAATAAAGCAAAAGTTATACAACACACTATTGAAGGAAAAATATCTCCACAAATACCAGCTACTTACCTACAAGACCATAAGAATACTACATTTATTTTAGATGTAGAATCGGCTTCAGAACTTACAAGAATAAAAACACCGTGGTTGGTTATGTCTTGTTTTTGGAATAAAGAACTAAAAAAGAAAGCTGTTTTCTGGTTAAGTGAGAAAGTGAAAAAACCAATTTTGAAGCTTACAGATAAGGATTATAATGAAAACGGAATGTCAGGACTGTTAGCAGAAGAAGGAAGTGCTTATAGTTTAAATATAAAAATATTTAACGCCTTACAACACACTATTACAGGATGGCCAGGAGGAAAACCTAATGCAGATGATACAAATAGACCAGAAAGAGAAACACCTCATAAAAAAAGAATAATCATTTTTAGTCCCCATCCAGATGACGATGTAATATCTATGGGAGGTACTTTCGATAGATTAATAGAGCAAGGGCACGAGGTTCATGTGGCTTACCAAACCTCTGGTAGTATTGCTGTGACCGATGAGGATGCTTTAAAGTTTGCTGAGGTAGCTAAGGTACTTACTACAGATAAGAATCATTTAGATAAAGTGATTTCTAAGATTAATGAAAATAATAAAAGAGCTGTGGCTTCAAAAGAAGTACAACTTTTAAAAGGAACAATAAGAAAAGCAGAATCATATGCTGCTACTCGTTATTTAGGATTACCAGATGAATTTGTACACTTTTTAAACCTTCCTTTTTATGAGACAGGGAAAGTAAAGAAAAATAACTTATCTGATGTTGATGTAAAAATTATGTGTGATTTGATAGAAGAGGTAAAGCCTCATCAAATATATGCAGCGGGTGATTTAGCCGACCCTCATGGAACCCATAAAGTGTGTTTAGATGCACTTTTTGAAGTATTAAAACAATTAAAACCTAAAAAAATGATGGAAGATTGCTGGGTATGGTTGTATAGAGGAGCATGGTTTGAATGGGAGCCTTTTGAGATTGAAATGGCAGTACCACTTAGTCCAGATCAAGTTGTAAAAAAACGACATGCTATTTTTTATCACCAATCACAAAAAGACAAAGTAATGTTTAGAGGAGATGATATAAGAGAATTCTGGGTAAGAGCAGAAGACAGAAATAGATTAACTGCTGAAAAATATCATGATCTGGGAATGGCAAATTACGCAGCAATCGAAGCATTTAAAAGACATTATTTCTAAAAACTATTTCATGATTATATCTTCTAAAAACATATTTATTGTCTTGTGGCTAATCTGTATTAGCTTAAAAGCACAAGACAACTTAAGGAACGAGCTTAACTTAATGCCATGGCCGCAAGAGTTAACAAAAACTAATACCAAGCTTGTAGTTGATGCTAATTTTACTATGAGCGTGCAAAAAAAAGAAGGTCGAGTATATAATTATGCAACAAATATTATAAGACGGATAACAAATAAAACAGGTGTTTTTATAAAAGAAGGTTTTCCGAGGTTAAATACTAAAAACGCAACAATTAAAGTTGAGTTTGATAAAACAGAAAAACTAGGTATTCATGTAGATGAATCTTATGTTTTAGAAGTAAAAGAACAAGAAGTTTTAATAAAGGCTAAAACGGATGTTGGAGTAATTAGAGCTCTTGAAACAATGGTACAGTTAATAACTTTTGATGAAGAAAAATTTTTCATTTCTGGTGTGCTTATTAAAGACTCTCCTAGATTTGTGTGGAGAGGTTTAATGATAGATGTTGCGAGACACTTTCAACCAGTACATGTTATTAAGCGAAACTTAAGAGCTATGGCAGCTTTAAAGATGAATGTTTTTCATTGGCATTTATCAGATGACCAAGGTTATAGAATAGAATCAAAAATTTTTCCAAAGCTACATAAAGAAGCATCAGACAATCTTTATTATACACATAGTCAAATAAAAGATGTAATTAATTATGCTAATTCTTTAGGTATTCGTGTGATACCAGAAATAGATGTACCAGGACATGCAACAGCAATATTAACAGCATATCCTGAGTTGGGAAGCAAAAAAAATGAGAAATATGAATTAGAGCGTTACTCAGGTGTTTTTGACCCAACATTAGACCCCACTAATACAGAGGTATATGTGTTTTTAGATAAATTATTTTCAGAAGTAATAACGTTGTTTCCTGATGAATATTTTCATATTGGAGGAGATGAAAATGAGGGTAAACATTGGAATGAAAATAAAGAAATTTCAAAATTTAAAAAAGAGCATAATCTTAAAAGCAATCATGAGTTACAAACATATTTTAATATAAAGCTTCAAAAAATATTATCAAAATACAATAAAAAGTTAATGGGGTGGGATGAAATAATGACGAAAGACATGCTTAAAACCGCTATTATTCATTCGTGGAGAGGGGCAAATGAGGGATTTGAAAAAGGGACTTTAGTAAAAGCGGTAAAAAAAGGTTACAATGTTGTATTGTCTAACGATTATTATATCGATAGATTACAGTCAGTTAATTACCACTACATGATTGACCCTGTTGGTAATAAAAAGTTAACAAAAAAAGAAGAGCAAAGAGTTTTAGGGGGAGAAGTAACAATGTGGAGTGAATTGGTAACACCATTAACTATAGATTCACGTATTTGGCCTAGAACAGCAGCAATAGCAGAACGCTTTTGGTCCTCTAAAAAAGTAAATAATATCGCTAATATGCGTAAAAGGTTAGTAGTAGTTAATGATAATTTGGAGCTTGTAGGGATAACTAATAAAGGTAGTGTAGAAGTTATTTTAAGAAATATAACAAAGACAAATACAATTGAACCGTTAAAGGTGTTGACTGGGATATACGAACCTTTAAAAGTCTATACCAGAAATAAAGAAGGTACAGAGTATAAAACGTTTTCACCTTTTATACTTTTTGCAGATGCTTGTACAGCAGATGCAGCAGATGCATATACCTTTAATACTTTAGTAAGTGATTTTATTAAAACACCCAACGAAGCAAAAAAATCAGAAATAATTAAATATTTTATTAAGTGGGAAAAAGGTTATACAGATTTTTTAAAGTTACCAAACAACCCTATTTTAAAGAAGTATAAGAAACACTACAAATCATTACATAAAACAGCATTATTTTGTATAGAGATCTTACAAAGCTCAGAGTTATCAGAGAAAGATAGAAAAGAATTGAAAGAACAAATAGAATTTTTAAAAACACCATTAGAAGATACAGAGTTAATGGTTATAAAAAGCATAGAAAAACTATATAACTATTCATTGTTAACTCTTCATAAAAGTATTAATAATGAAGAGTAATGTTACATTAAAAGAAATAGCAATAAAAACTGGTTTCTCAATATCTACAGTTTCAAAAGCACTAAATAACAGTTATGAAATAAGCAATGTAACAAAGAAAAATATAAATGATGTTGCAAAGTCTTTATGCTACAAGCCTAATTTTTTTGCAAAGAACTTAAAAAAAAGAAAGAATTATATTATAGGAGTAATTGTACCAAATTTTAAAGACGATTTTATATATAATTTTATCAATGCAATCATAGAGGAAACCAGTAGTAAAGAACACAGAGTAATGCTATATCAAACATGTAATAGCCTGCAAAGAGAAAGCAAATACATAAAATTACTATCAGACGATTTAATAGATGGACTCATAGTTTACACTCATAATATTTCAATTAGTGACTATACCAAACAACTAAAAGGTACACTTTTTACAATAGTCCGTAAGAAAGATAGTAAAAATGAAGCCAGCTTGTTAAAAGTAAACCAAATAGAAGGGTTAACCTTGGGAAAAAAAGTAATTAACGATTTAATTTTCCGAATAAAATCAAAAACCTCATAAATGATTTTAATTGCAGATAGTGGTTCTACAAAATGTGATTGGATTGTTCTTAATGTCAACGAAAGTAGCATTCAGTCTAGAATTAGAACAAAAGGAATAAATCCGTCGATCTTAAAAAAGAAAGCAATTCATAAAACTATTAGAAGTTCAAAAGAATTGATAGTTTGTAAAGAAGAAATTAGTTCTATATATTTTTTTGGAGCAGGATGTAACAATGAAAAAAGTAAAGAAAAAATACAAAGTGTTTTGTTACATTATTATAGCAATGCAAAAAAAATAGAAATACAAGAAGATATAATGCTAGCAGTGTTGTCAGCGTCTTTAGAACCATCAGTAGTTTGTATTTTAGGAACAGGTTCAAACTGTTGCTTTTTTGATGGAAATAAAATACAAAAACGCATAACATCAATGGGATATTTATTAATGGATGAGGGTAGTGGTAATCATTTAGGGAAACAGCTGTTAAAAGCTTACTATTTTAATGAATTACCTAGCGATTTAAAGTTTTCTTTTGAAAAAGAGTTTAACTTAAACTCAGATAAAGTATTATCTAAATTATACAATTCAAAAACACCTAATAAGTACCTAGCAAAATACGCTCGATTTTTATTTACCAATATAGAAAACAGTTATGTACAAGAGTTGGTAGCATCTTGTGTTTCAGAATTTATTAATAAACAATTAATAACTTACAAAGAAGAATTAGAAAAAAAACCTCTGTATTTTATTGGTTCGGTAGCATACCATGCTAAAAAAATAATAAATGACGAATTGGCAAAAAATAATTTAAAACCAGTAACTTTATTTATAAGAAGACCACTTACAATGTTCATACAAAAAATACAAAATAACCCTAAGCTATTGGAAAAATCATTTTCTTAATTTTTATGGAAGAATAACTTTAATTGAGTAAATTTGATATTCGATATTTATGAAGAAAATTAAAAAAATAGCAGTAATGACTTCTGGGGGAGATTCTCCTGGAATGAACGCAGCGATACGATCTGTAGTAAGGGCCAGTGCCTATTACCATATAGATTGTATGGGGATTTATAGAGGATATCAAGGGTTGATAGAAGGAGACCTAACTCCGTTAACCGCACGAAGTGTAAATAATATTATCAACAAAGGAGGAACCATATTAAAATCGGCTCGTTCAAAAGATTTTAGAACTAAAGAAGGAAGGCAAAAAGCCTATGAAAGTTTACAAAAGAACAAGGTGGATGCTTTAGTGGTAATTGGAGGAGACGGTTCTTTTACAGGAGGAGTAATTTTTAATAAAGAATTCAACTTTCCTATAATAGGTATTCCTGGTACGATAGATAATGATATTTCAGGAACAAGTCATACACTTGGTTATGATACTGCTTTAAACACAGCCGTAGAAGCAATTGATAAAATAAGAGATACAGCATCTTCTCATGACAGACTATTCTTTGTTGAGGTTATGGGGCGTGATGCAGGGTTTATAGCATTAAATGCTGGTGTAGGAGCTGGAGCAGAAGAAATTTTGATTCCTGAAGAAGATTTAGGGTTGGAAAGGCTATTAGAGTCATTAAAGAAAAGTAGAAGGTCAGGAAAATCATCAAGTATTGTAGTTGTTTCCGAAGGAGATAAAACAGGAAAAAATGTATTTGAATTAGCAGATTATGTTGAGAAAAACCTACCTGAATACGAAGTAAGAGTATCTGTATTAGGTCACATGCAACGCGGAGGATCACCAACTTGTTTTGATAGGGTTTTAGCAAGTAGGTTAGGAGTAAGCGCTGTTGAGTTATTACTTGACGGAAAAACCAATTTGATGGTGGGCTTAAAAGATAATAAAGTAGTTGCTACCAATTTAGAAAAAGCAATCAAAGGTCAACATAAAATCGATACTGAGTTACTAAGGGTATCAGATATAATGACCACTTAAACACGAATATAAAATTTATTAATAATGATAAAAATAGGAATTAACGGATTTGGAAGAATTGGTCGATTAGCGTTCCGTTCTGCAATAAAAAGAGACAACATCCAAGTTGTGGCTATTAACGATTTGTTAGAGGTAGATTATTTAGCCTATTTATTGAAGTATGATTCTGTTCATGGACGTTTTGAAGGAGATATTGAAGTTAAAGAAGGAAACTTAGTTGTAAACGGACAAACAATAAGAATTACTGCGGAAAGAAATCCTGAAAACTTGAGATGGAATGAAGCAGGGGCAGAATATGTAATTGAATCTACTGGTTTTTTTACAGATAAAGATAAGGCAGCACTGCATATTACTGGAGGGGCGAAAAAAGTAATTATTTCAGCACCTTCTAAAGATGCTAATATGTATGTAATGGGAGTAAATCATAAAGATTTGAAAGGTGATGAAGTAGTTTTTTCTAATGCTTCGTGTACCACAAACTGTTTAGGCCCGTTAACAAAAGTGATTCACGATAATTTTGGGATGAAAGAAGGGTTAATGACTACAGTTCATGCAGCAACATCAACACAAAACACAGTTGATGGCCCTAATAAAAAATGGCGAAGAGGACGTTCAGTAGTAAATAACATCATTCCTACGTCAACAGGTGCAGCAAAAGCGGTAACTAAAGTTATTCCTGAATTAGAAGGGAAATTAACAGGAATGGCAGTTAGAGTTCCTGTAGCGGATGTTTCTTTAGTAGATTTAACATTTAGAACAGAAAAAGCAACTTCATTAAAAGAAGTTTTATCAGCTTTAAAAGAAGCTTCGGAAGGTGAGTTAAAAGGAATTATTGGATATACAGAAGATGAAGTAGTATCACAAGATTTTGTTTCTGAAACAAGAACATCTGTAATAGATGCAGACGCTTGTTTAGAGTTAAATGAAAACTTTTTTAAAGTAATTTCTTGGTACGATAATGAGTTTGGATACGCTACAAAAATTGTAGATTTATTAGAGTATTCAGCATCTTTATAAAAACATAAAATATTTTGTAATATTGTATTCCCGCTTTTAGCGGGATTTTTTTTAAACACTATTTTATGGAAATAGCAATTATAGCACATGATGGAATGAAAGCTGAAATGGTTCAGTTTTTAAATGAACATAAAGAAGTTTTACGTCAAAAAAGCATCCAGTTAATTTCAACAGGAACAACAGGGGAGAAAGCAGAAAAAGCAGGTTTTGAAGTGACAAAATATTTATCGGGGCCTATTGGTGGTGATGCACAAATTGCTGGTAGAGTAGCAGAAGGGAAATGTCAAATGGTATTGTTTTTTAGAGATCCGTTAGCAAAGCATCCGCACGAACCAGATATTTCTATGTTAATGCGTTTATGCGATGTACATGATGTTCCGTTAGCAACGAATCCTGCAACAGCAGAACTGTTAATTAAAGCGATATAAAAGATTATAAAATTGTTTTGTAACCAGACTCGATTATGATTTCATTACGAAAAAATCCGAAGAATTCTTTTTGTCCTAATCAAAAGATAATAAAATTATGATTGAATTATTATAATCAATCTTAATAAATATTTTTATTTAAAATCTAATTGTAGTATTGGGTAAACTTTTCCTTATTCTTGTCTTTTCCTCTTCACTAAATTTATTAAATCTTAAATCTAAATCTTTTAATTTTTTTAAATTACCGATGTTTTTTGGTAAGAAGGTGAGTTTGTTTCCCATTAAGGCTAATTCTTCTAAATTTTTCAATTGTGTAATTTCTTCAGGGAGTTCAGTTAAATAGTTGTTTATTAAGTAAATTAATTTAACCGACTTTAGATTACCAATAGATGTTGGAAGTTTGGTTAATAAATTGTCGGTCAAATATATTTTTTCTATTTTTTTTAATTCTTCTATTTCTTTAGGAAGTTCTCTGAGTTTGTTTTGAGAAAATTCTATTTCTTTCAGATTTATAAGTTTAGTTATAACAAAAGGTAAAGTATCTAATCTATTAGATGACATTTCTAAGTACTCCAGGTTTTTAAGTTTTTCAAAAGAATTAGGAAGTTTTTTTATTCCAGTAGCGTGAAAACTCAAATATTTTAGCTTGTTTAAATCACCCATGGAAGAAGGTAATTCATTCAAGTTATTACTCCAAGATAGTATTAGCTTCTCAAGATTTTTTAATTTATAGATTTCTTCAGAAATAGTAGTTGTTTTAGAATTTGTTAATGATAAAATTTTAACACTGTCTGGTTCAATTAAAGCTTTATCAAATGAATTATATCTACTCTTACTTTGCGAATTAATGTTATTGCAAATTATTAATAATACAAGGAATGTAATTTTTTTCATTTTTGAATTTAGATTTACTACGCTCATTTAAATATTTGCTATCGTGTTTAAGGATATGAGTTCGTTTTAATGGCTTATATGCACTGATAGCGAAGTTAGCTTTTTAAAGGTTAAGCATCAAACTAAATTTATAGGTTTACTTGACAGCAATCATACTAATTTCTACATTTACAAACTTCGGTAAGTTAGCAACTTCTACAGTTTCACGAGCAGGAGCAGTAGCTTCATCAAAATATTTAGCATAAACAGCATTAATTTTTGAAAAGTTATGCATGTCTGAAATAAAAATAGAAGTTTTAATCACGTTTTCAAAAGTCATTTCAGCGGCAGTTAATACTTCTTTCATGTTTTGCATTACTTGTCTAGTTTCAGCTTCAATAGAATCTAAAACTAATTCACCAGTTTCAGGGTTAATTGCTATTTGTCCAGAAGTGTATAAAGTATTCCCACTAAGTACCGCTTGATTATATGGACCAATTGGGGCAGGAGCTTTATCTGTTGTGATTATTTTTTTCATTTTTGTTTGAGTTTATAAAGTTGTTTGTTTTGTTAAAAAGGGGAAGTTAGATTTTTCTAATTCCTAGAATAATACTCTATCTGGTGGTTTGTTTTTATCCCATTTTAAATCGCTCAATACTGAAGACTTTACCCCAATAAAGAAATTATAAGAAGAGTTAACACCAAAAGGAGTCCAGTTAAAATTAAATCGCCAACTATCTAAATCTCTTGAAAAATTTAATCTAGTATAAGTAAAAGCATTGTCTTTAACATCATAACCAGAAGAAAAACCAACTTTCCATTTAGGGGAGAGTTCTACATCACCACTAAACATTAACGTATTATTACCTATTTGGCTTGTTAATCCGTTATTAGTGTAACTCATAGAGTAAGCTAAATTAAGAGTCCAAGGTATTTTGGCTTTGTAGAGTTCTGTTTCTTTTGTTTCGCCTTCTTTATTTTTGTTATTGGTGTTGTTAGGAAACCCATTAGTAGAGCCTATACCTTCTCCAAAAACATCTGGTGTATCCTGTGCGCCATTTCCATTTTTGTTGTCAGCGTCATCTTCACCATCTTTATTCTTTTCAAAATCTTTACTAGAAATGGAATAATTAGCTGTTACCCCCAAATTAGTCATTCTAAGAAGACTACCGTTAAACTTATTTATTCTTTGTCCTTTGCTGTTCACTTGATACGGATCAAAAGTAGCATTCATGTTTAAAGCTAGCTTGTCTTTAAAAAGACGTGTACCAGCATTTGCTCTCACAGGAGACCAGCGTAAACTATCAGCAGCTATGTTATAACTTGTGCTAAAGTTTAAATTGTTAAGAATGGTGATTTTTTTGTCTTCTTCATCACTGTCAGGATCTTTCGGTGCTACTTTAGCCTCTAAAACATTGTTTACGGAAATACCGATAGAATTTGAAACTCCACTTCCTGGTGTTCCGTAAATTCCACCTTCAAAAGGAGAGTAGGTTAATAGATCATTCGGATCGGAACTTTGGCGAATTGTTAAATCATAATCATCAGCAAAATTAGGACGATATCCGTAAGAAATAGAGGGTCTAATTGTATGACGAATTGCTTTTAAACGACCTTTTTTAAAGTTAAATGTACCATAGATATTTGTAGATAAAGAAACTCCAAAATTATATTCATTATAACGAGTAAATCCACTAATAGTATCATTAACTGCAGCTCCTAAATTACCATCTTTGTTTACAGCAGTAGGATCGTATCGCTTTTTAATTTGATCAAAGTACCAAACATCCTTATAATTTACACTAGGTGATAATGTAAAATATTTAAAAGCTTTTATACTTGTGTTTGTACTTAAATTATGTTGTATACCTTTTTTTGCTGTTTGAAACATTTTAGCAGTGAAAAACTCGTCATCTGTGGTATTAATTTGATATTGACCTTGCATACTATAATTCAGTCCCATTTTTTGAATAGGATTCTTTTTAATTCCATCTTTCCCAGCAAAAGGATAAATACGATCCATATTAAGTTGTAATGATGGAAGCGTCATAGTAATGGATTCTGTATTGGTATTTTGCGAATGAGTAGCAGTTACGCTAACATTAAAAGGAGTACCTACAAAATTTTTATAGTATGAAACAGACGAGCTCAATGTGTTGTTTAAGAACTGAGAACTATTAAACTCGTTTAAAGATTGACGATAATACTTGCTACTACCTAAGTTAACAGAAGCAGAAAAACGAGAGTTTGGACTCGCCTTAGAATCTTGACTATGGCTCCATCTAAGGTTGAAATTGGTGGACTTTTGATAATCGCTTAAACCACGTATACCTCTAATAATATTTTCAAAACGAACACTAAAGCTTCCGCTAAATTTATAACGAACATAATAGTTAGAGGAAGCATTTAATCCCCAACTACCATTGGTATATAAGTCTCCTAATACAGTTAAATCAAAGTAGTCACTTAAAGCAAAATAGTATCCTCCATTTTGCATAAAAAAACCTTGGTTATTACTTTCCCCCCAAGAAGGAATAATAAACCCTGAAGTTCTTTTATCTGTTAAAGGAAAATATGCAAACGGTAAATATACAGGAGTAGGAACGTCTGCCAATACTAAATTGCTACCACCAACAATAATCTTTTTACCAGGAACTAGTTTTGCTTTATTTGTTTGAATATAATAATCTGGAATTTTCTTTTTTGAAGTAGTAAAACGTAATCGACGCATATAAATAGTAGAGTCATTTACCCGTTTTGTTTTTTCTCCATAAGTAATAATTCCTGCTTGATTTGTTTTAACACCATAAACTAAAGCTTTTTTAGTTTTAAAGTTAAAAAGAATAGAGTCTTGTTCAGATTCTTGTCCTCCTTGCTTAAATTGAGGTCTTTGATGATACCCTGTGCTATCTTTTATACCTTTAGCATATACCATATTGTTTTTATAATCCAGAATAATAATTCCAGCTTTTAAGTCAATGTCAGTATATGTTACTTGGGCTTTATTATATAAGGTAATTGTTTTTTCTTTGGCGTTTTGTATGGTATAATCTTCAGCATCATGAGTAATAATACCGTCAATTACTTCTTTTGGTTTAATAGAATCGTTAACAACAGTATCTCTTTTTTTGTTAATAAGAGCATTGCTTTTTAAACCTATTAAAGTGTCTTTAGAGCTAGTAAATAGGGAGTCTTTACTAGTTTTTTGAGGAGTAATACCTTTCTTGCCAAATTCTTGTGCAGTACTTAATTGAAAACAAAAAAGATAGAAAGCTAAAAGTATGTAAGTTGGATTTGCTCGCAATATTATTAATACTATTTTTGTGTTATATTTAAAAACTTTGGCGTGCTATTTGAATGCCTATATTTTAAAAACCAAAAATAGTTAAATTTTATTGATGCAATTCTTAAATTTCCGTAAATATAATATCTCAAAAACAAGCTTAATCATTCTAACCTTTTTTACTGTTTTGTATGGGGGTATATTATCGGTTTCGGCTCAAAAAAAATATACTGTTGTTCTAGATGCTGGTCATGGAGGAAAAGATCCAGGAAATTTAGGGAATGGTTTTAGAGAAAAAAACATAGCCTTAAAAGTAGCATTAGATGTAGGTAAGGAGTTGTTAACTTCAAAAGATATACAAGTAGTTTATACCCGTAAAAAAGATGTTTTTGTAGAGTTGCACAACCGAGCTAAAATAGCGAATGATAAAAAAGCGGATTTATTTGTGTCTATACATTGTGATGCTTTTAGGAGATCAGATCCGCATGGAGCAAGTACTTTTGTTTTAGGATTAAGTGGAAATAAAGAAAACCTAGAGATTGCTAAAAAAGAGAACTCTGTAATTTTATTAGAGGATAATTATAAGCAAAATTATGATTATGACCCGAACTCACCAGAATCAGTAATTGGTTTGTCAGTACTTCAAGAAGAAAACTTAGAAAATAGTTTAGGTATTGCAGGTTTAGTTCAAAATAATTTTGTAGCAATTAAAAGAAATAATAGAAAGGTAAAACAAGCAAATTTTTTAGTATTAAGAGAAACAGTTATGCCTAGTGTTTTAATAGAGTTAGGTTTTTTGACTAATAAAAATGAAGGTAAATTTCTAAATTCTAGAAAAGGGCAAATTAGAATGGCAAAGTCAATAGCTCAAGCAATAAGAAAGTACTTTGAACGATTAAAGTTAAATACGATTAGCGAAACCTTAACAGTTAATGCACCGTTAGTGGAAGAGGAAGTTTCTACCCCAGTTATAAAAAAAGAGAAACTTAAGCAAATTGTCAAAAAAGAAAATATATCACCAACATTAGTGTCGACAGGTGTTGTGTTTAGAGTACAAATAGCTGCATCAAGAAAAAAACTTTCAATAAACAGTTTCAAAGGGTTAGAAAATGTTGAGTCTTTATTTATAGATAATTACTATAAATATTACTATGGAAACTCATCAAGTTTAGTAGGAATAAAAAAGGTTTTACCAAAAGTAAGAAGCAAAGGATATAAAGATGCTTGGGTGGTAGCTTTTAAAAATGGAAAAAGAATTTCAATTAAAGAAGCATTGAAAAACCGTTAATTTAGAGGTATTCTATATTTATACTCGCAAAATTATTATTATTTTCGCTCGTATAAATATATTTTATGTCTAAAGAACTAAAAACAGGAATTGTTGCTGTAGTTATTATTGCACTGTTTATTTGGGGGTATAACTTCTTAAAAGGACAAGATTTGTTCAGTGCTAATGCAAGACACTTTTTTGTAGAGTACAACAATATTAATGGTCTTAACGAGGCAAGTTCGGTAACTATTAATGGATTAAAGGTTGGTAAGGTAGATGAAATTCGCTTTAATGGAAAACCAGATAAAAAGGGGAACTTAATTGTAAAGATTTCATTAGATACTGACTTTAATTTTTCCAAAAACAGTATTGCTAAAATTTATTCAGCAAGTTTAATGGGAGGTCAAAGTTTAGCAATTGTTCCTAAATATGACGGAGAAATAGCCAAATCAGGAGACTTTTTAAAAGGAGAAGTTGAATCAGATATATTTTCATCAGTAGGCGAAAAATTAAATCCTATTCAGGCAAAACTAGAGAATGTTCTGGTTGGAGCAGACTCTTTATTATTAGGCTTTAATCAAGTATTAGATGAAAAATCTCGTAAAAGTTTAAATAGAAGTATTTTAGGGTTAGAAGGTACTATATATGATGTGCGTAAGACATTAACTTCAGTAAATACATTGTTGGCCGATAATAAAGAGAATTTAAATGCGACCTTTGCAAACACAAAAAAAATTACAGATAATTTTTCAAAAGTATCTGAAGATTTAGCAACAACTAATTTAGGAGAGTCGGTTAAGAAACTCGAAGCAACTTTGGTAAATGTTAATGGTCTACTAGCGAATATGAAATCAGGAAAAGGAACTTTAGGAAAGTTAATGACTGATGAAAAGATGTACACTAATTTAACAAATGCATCTAAAGAATTAGAAGAACTGTTAAGAGAAATGAAGTTGAACCCAAAACGATTTGTACATTTTTCGTTATTCGGTAAAAAACCAAAACCATACAACGAGGAAAATAATAAAAGTAACAGCAACAACTAAACAAAACAACAACTAAAATATTCTATAATCTCTTAAAAACTGAAGAAGTAATAGGTATAACAGAGTAAAAATAATTAAAGACAATGGAGAATTACTTGCCAAACCTCTTTTTTGCAATTATTTTAATTGCAGGTATAGGGTATTTTGTAATGAATGTTCGTAAGCTAATACGAAACATCAAATTAGGAAAAGACGTAGATAGAACAGACAGAAAACCTGAGCGATGGAAAAATATGACAAAAATAGCTTTAGGGCAATATAAAATGGTACGCCGTCCAGTTTCAGGTATTTTACATATTGTTGTGTATGTTGGGTTTATCTTAATCAATATCGAAATGTTAGAAATTGTTATTGATGGACTATTTGGTACACACCGCGTTTTTCAACCAATTATAGGAAATGCTTTATACGGATTCCTAATTGGTAATTTTGAAGTGTTAGCGTTGTTGGTGTTTGTGGCAGTAACAATTTTTTGGTTCCGTAGAAATATTGAAAAAGTAAAACGTTTTTGGAATAAAGAAATGGAGGGCTGGCCTAAAAATGATGGTAATATCATTTTATACTTCGAAATGGTGTTAATGACCTTATTTTTAGTAATGAATGCAACAGATATTCCTTTTCAAGAAGTAGGAGTAGGAAATGTAGTATCACAGTTTATAGCTCCTTGGTTCGACGGATATTCGCCAGAAGCATTACATACTATCGAAAAAACAGCTTGGTGGTTACATATTGTAGGAATTTTAATTTTCTTAAATTATCTATACTATTCTAAGCACTTGCATATCTTGTTAGCTTTTCCAAATACGTTTTTTGCAAGCTTAAAACCAAAAGGACAGTTTAACAACCTTGAAGCAGTAACAAAAGAAGTAAAAATGATGATGGATCCTGATGCTGACCCGTATGCAATGCCTGAAGAAGGAGAGGACGAAGGAGAACCAGAGAAATTTGGAGCATCGGATGTAACCGATTTAAATTGGGTACAGTTGATGAATGCTTATACGTGTACTGAGTGTGGGCGTTGTACATCATCTTGTCCTGCAAACTTAACAGGAAAAGAATTGTCTCCACGTGCTATCATGATGAAAACACGTGATCGTTTAGAAGAAGTAGGAAAAAATATTGATGCCAATGGAGGAGAGTTTAAAGATGACGGTAAGCAGTTGTTAAACGATTATATTACTCCAGAAGAATTATGGGCATGTACAAGTTGTAATGCTTGTGTACAAGAATGTCCTATCGGTATCGATCCATTATCCATTATTATGGATATGCGTCGTTATTTAGTAATGGAAGAATCAGCAGCTCCGCAAGAGTTAAATATGATGATGACCAATATTGAAAATAACGGAGCGCCATGGCAGTACAGTCAAATGGATAGATTAAACTGGAAAGACGAAGAATAATTTTTTAATGACTAATTATGAACTACGAATAAGTAATAAATCGTAAGTTATAATTCAAAAAATCACAATTTATGGTAGTACCAACAATGGCAGAAATGATGGCTCAAGGAAAACAACCAGAAGTGTTGTTTTGGGTAGGAGCTGCAGGAAGTTACGATGATAGAGTAAAAAAAATAACAAGAGCCTTCGTAAAAATATTACAACAAGCAGGAGTTGATTTTGCAGTATTAGGTACAGAAGAAAGCTCAACAGGAGATGCAGCAAAACGTGCAGGAAATGAGTTTTTATTCCAAATGCAGGCTGTTACTAATATAGAAGTTTTAAATGCTTACGAAGTAAAAACAATTGTTACGTGTGATCCGCATTCATTCAATACATTAAAAAATGAATACCCTGGATTAGGAGGGAAGTATAAAGTGTATCATCATACACAATATATAAGCA
This sequence comes from Tenacibaculum sp. 1B UA, assembly GCF_033978845.1. Taxonomy (NCBI): domain Bacteria; kingdom Pseudomonadati; phylum Bacteroidota; class Flavobacteriia; order Flavobacteriales; family Flavobacteriaceae; genus Tenacibaculum; species Tenacibaculum sp. 1B UA. Next base: position 184,668 of record NZ_JAKVUA010000002.1, on the reverse strand, counting down.
AATTAATCAAAGAAGGACGTTTAACCATTGAAGACGAAAATTTAAACGGTAAGCGTTTAACATATCACGATCCATGTTATTTAGGACGTGCAAATGATGTGTACGAAAGTCCACGTGAATTAATTCGTCGTTTAGGGGCGAAAATGACGGAAATGAAACGTCATAAATCAACGGCATTATGTTGTGGAGCAGGAGGAGCACAAATGTTTAAAGAACCTGAAAAAGGAGATAAAGATATTAATGTGTTAAGAACAGAAGATGCCTTAGAAACAAACCCACAAATTATAGCTACTGGATGTCCTTACTGTAATACAATGATGACTGATGGTGTAAAATTCAAAGAAAAAGAATCGCAAATACAAGTAAAAGATATTGCCGAGTTAATTGCGGAAGCTAATAACCTATAAGTTAAATAAAATATTTAGTGGTAAAAAAGCGTGTTACATTTTGTAACACGCTTTTTTTGGCATAAAAATTGAAAAAGATAAAGTCTAACTCAAAAAATAATTATGATGAAAAAACTACTTTATTTAGTTGTGGCAACTTTAGTATTAAACTCTTGTACAAAAAACATAGAACCTTGGGAAAAAGAACCATTAAATCTCGATGTAAGGTTTGTAGTAGCAACTGAAGAACAACACAACTCCATTTTAATAAAAGAAATAAATGATGGTTCTATTGGAGAAATAAGTTTTTATAGTAAAAGTGAAGGAAATGCTAATTTACCTTATGATAAAACTATAAATCAGGAGGTGAGCTATTATACAAAGGCTACTTTTTCTTATCAAGATAGAACAGTTTCAGAATCAATAGCAGAATATGAATCTTTTGTAGCATATGATGTTACCTTAAAAATGTTTGTAGAGGGGGAGTTAAAAGTAGAGACTACTAAAGCAATAGCTAAACCAGATGATACAGCAAGTATTTCATTTGATTTTAAAGAATACTTTGAAGACTAATACTTTCCTTTAATTCTATCTCTAAATTTTTCTTAGAAAAAACAGATTTGATACCTATAAATATAAAGTGTTCTTAAAAGTGTATTACGAGAGTAGTACACTTTTTTCTTTGTAGTAAGTTTGTGAAAAATAATTCAAAAAAATAAAAGAATGAGATGCCTTTTTATGTTTGGTTTTATTAACATCATGTGAGGATGCCGATTTTTCTCTTGACGGAAATAGAGCGGTTTCAACAATAATGTTTAATATTACAAGTAATAACAACAATGGAAAGATTAAAACTGTTTTTCTAGAATCAGGTTTCTTTAAGTATGATAACACTAGAACAACTAATGTTTTTCCTTACAAGAAATCTTATACAGATGAAATCAACTTTGCTGCAAACGTAGCTTTTGAATACGAAGATAAAGCTACAGATAATTTTAGTGTTTATACAATAACAATGGAAATCCTTAGAGATAACATTTTGGTGGACAAAAGAGAATATTTTATAGATAAACCTGGAACAAAAGTAGGTTTTAATGCTGTAGTAAATAAGTAAACTACTCATATACTTTAAGAAAAAAGGAAAGCTGAGCTTTCCTTTTTTTATGTCTAAAAAACTTATCTTTGAAAATCATATTATTTCAATGAAAAACTATATAAAAGCAGCACGTTTACGCACCTTACCGTTGTCCGTATCAGGCATTATTGTTGGAGCATTTTTAGGGTTTAATAGCGTATTGTATGCAGACAGTACGATAAGCTTATTAGAATCTCCGATTTTTTGGTTAGCAATACTCACAACAATCGGTTTTCAGGTATTATCTAATTTTGCGAATGATTATGGAGACGGTATAAAAGGAACTGACGATAATAGAGATGGAGAAGCACGCATGGTTTCGTCTGGAGTTATTACCCCAAGGCAAATGAAAAATGCGATGTTAGTAACTGGAATCATTACATTAGTTGTTGCACTGTTATTGATTTACGTATCCTTTGGAAAAGATAACTTTTTATACTCCGTAATTTTCTTTGGACTAGGAATAGCTTCAATTGTTGCTGCTATAAAATATACCGTAGGAAAATCAGCTTATGGTTATAGCGGATTTGGAGACATTTTCGTTTTTATTTTCTTTGGTTTGTTAGCAGTAGTTGGAACCTACTTTTTATACACTAAACAACTAAATTTTATTGTTTTCTTACCAGCAATCACAGTTGGACTATTAAGTACTGCTGTATTAAATTTAAACAATATGCGAGATAGAGAAAACGATGCTAAATCAGGAAAAAACACACTAGTTGTAAAAATGGGAGTAGAGTCTGCAAAACTGTATCATTACTTTCTAATTGTAGTGTCTTTTATAGTTGCACTATTGTATACGGTAATTAAGTTTCAATCACCTTATCAATTCTTGTTTGTCATAGCCTATATCCCTTTAGTAAAACACGTAGTTTTTGTATATAAAAACAAAGAAGAAGTATTGTTAGATGCTGAACTTAAAAAAGTAGCACTAAGCACCTTTTTATTCTCAATTTTATTTGGATTAGGTCAAATATTGTAATTTTATTAACCCCCAAAAAAACAATTTATGAAAATCACTTTTTACGGTCATGCATGTTTTGGTATTGAAATTAACGGAACGCACGTATTAATTGACCCTTTTATTACAGGAAACCCTCTAGCTTCAAATATAGATGTAGATCAAGTAAAAGCAGATTATATTTTACTTACACATGCGCATCAAGACCATGTGTTAGATGTAGAACGTATTGCAGAAAGAACAGACGCTATAATCGTTTCAAATTATGAGATTGTAACATATTATGAAGTAAAAAAACTTAAAGGACACCCAGTAAATCATGGAGGTACTTATACTAATGATACCTTTTCAGCCAAATATGTAAACGCAATTCATACTTCTTCGTTTGCTGATGGAAGCTATGGAGGTCAACCCGGAGGATTCGTAATTACCGCAGGAGAAAAATCATTATACATATCAGGAGATACAGCGGTAACAATGGATATGCAATTAATACCGATGTCAACCAATTTAACAGCCTCTATATTTCCAATAGGAGATAATTTTACAATGGGAGTTGATGACGCTATTATAGCTAGTGACCTAGTAATTTGTGATAAGGTAATAGGATGTCATTTTAATACCTTTCCTCCAATAGAAATTAATATAGATGAAGCCAAAGAAAAATTCAATCAAGCTAAAAAAGAATTGATGATTTTAGAAATTGGACAAACAATAACTATTTAAGTAAACCTTTTATTTAGGTATTATATATGAAAGCAATCAAGATAATTTTAGGAATCATAACCGTTTTAATTCTTGCGTTTTTTTTAACAGGATTAGTGGTGCAAGAAGTGGTATATACCACAGAGGTAGAAGTTAATAAACCAATAGACAAAGTTTTTGCTGATTTTCAAAACGTTGAATTGATGCAACAATGGATGCCGGAAGTAAAATCGATAGAAACTATAGAAGAAAAACCTAATAAAATAGGAAGCACCTATAAAATAGTAGTTGAAAACCAAGGTAAATTAGTCACCATGACTGAGAAAATATTGGAATATAAAAAAAACGAACAAATTACATTTCATTTTGATGCAGAAAACATGTTAAAAACAGATGATTATGTATTTACTCCACAAGGAGACACAACTAAAATACTACAAACATCTACTTGCACTAGTGAATCGTATGTAATGAGTTGTTTGTTTCCATATTTTAAAGGAGCACTAATAAAAATAAGTCAACAATATTTAGAGAATTTTAAAAAAGCCTCTGAAGCTCACAATTAATACATTTACAATTGATAAAAGCTACCTATCATAAATACTTACTGAACTTTAAACAAGCCAGCGGAACTTCTCGTGGAGTTTTAAGAACCAAAGAAACCTGGTTTTTAATTTTAGAAAAAGAAGGAAAGAAAGGCTTTGGAGAATGTGGTTTATTTCGCGGATTAAGTGCTGATGATAGACCTGATTATGAAGAGAAATTACAGTGGGTGTGTAACAACATTAATTTTGGTTTAGAAAAATTGTTAATTGAACTCATTGAGTTCCCTTCGATACAATTTGGATTAGAACAAGCATTCTTATCCTTAGAAAGTAAAACACCATTTGAATTATTTCCATCAGATTTCACCAAAGGAAAACAGCAAATTTCCATAAACGGATTAATCTGGATGGGAGATAAAGCTTTTATGCAGCAGCAAATAAAAGATAAGTTGCAACAAGGTTTTACTACTATAAAGATGAAAATTGGAGCGATAGATTTTAATACAGAAATTGAATTATTACAATCTATCCGAAAAGAATTTTCAGTAAAAGAAATAGAGTTACGAGTAGATGCCAATGGAGCATTTTTACCTAAAAACGCTTTAGAGAAATTACAAAGGCTATCTGAATTTGAATTACATTCTATTGAACAACCTATAAAGCAAGGACAATGGCAGGAAATGGCAAGTTTATGTGAAAAAACTCCATTACCAATAGCCTTAGATGAAGAGTTGATAGGAGTATTTTCTTTCGAAGAAAAAGAAAAATGTATTGCTACAATTCAACCAGAATACATTATTTTAAAACCTAGTTTGGTAGGAGGATTTAAAGGAAGTAGCGAATGGATTCAAATAGCATCTAACCATAACGCAGGTAATTGGATAACTAGTGCTTTAGAAAGTAATATAGGGTTAAATGCAATCGCACAATGGACGTACACGTTAAACAATCCATTACCACAAGGGTTAGGAACAGGAAGTTTGTTTACCAATAATTTTGAAAGTCCGTTAGAAGTTTCAGACGGCAGTTTAGGATATAATGTTGATAGAAATTGGAACTTTAATATTTAACAATGAATTTTATACAACAAGCATATAAAGGGCAAAATCAGTGGTACTTATACCTACTAGTTATTTTTATAGTTTTATTTGGATGGCAATTTATAGGTGTAATTCCTTTAGCTGTTACAGCGGTCTTACATTCTGAAAGTACAAATGAGTTTTTAAGAGCTGCGGATGATAGCTTTATGAGTTTAGGAATAAATAAGAACTTGTTTTTATTTATGATGGTTGCAATGTTTGCTTTTGGATTAGTTTCATTGTTTTTAGGAGTAAAATACATTCATAAAAGGGCAATTAAAACAGTTATAACAAGCAGAGCAAAAATAGACTGGAGTCGTTTTTGGTTTGGTTTTTTTGTATGGGGAATACTATCTATAATAGTAGTGTCTTCTGATATTCTTTTATCTCCAGAAAATTATACTTGGAATTTTAAAGCTCTTCCTTTTTTCACTTTAGTAACAGTATCATTTTTGTTTTTACCGATTCAAACAAGTTTTGAAGAATTACTTTTCAGAGGATATTTTATGCAAGGATTAGGAACTTGGTTTAAAAACAAATGGGTTCCATTAATAGTAACCTCAGTAGCTTTTGGATTACTACATGGAGCAAATCCAGAAGTAGAGAAGCTAGGATATATTTCAATGGTATTTTATATAGGAACAGGTTTCTTCTTTGGAATTACAACCTTAATGGATGAAGGAACAGAGTTAGCATTAGGTTTGCATGCTATTAACAATATTGTAGCAGCATTCTTAGTAACAACCGATTGGACTGTTTTTCAAACAGATGCTTTATTCGTAGACACTTCAGACCCTTCGGTAGGTATAGAAATGTTTTTGCCTGTATTTGTTTTGTATCCTTTAATGTTGCTACTGTTTTCAAAAAAATATGGCTGGAGAAACTGGAAAGAAAAACTATTTGGTAACATAGAAAAACCAGTAATAACAACAAAATAGCACTCCAAACAAAGTGGACAATCTAAACTTTCATAATAGTTTTCAGTTAAACGGAAAGTCTTTTTCTAATGAAGATGAATTATTGACTTTTTCGAAGACTATAAACGATTCTGTATATCAATTTTTATCAGATTGGTTTAATACGGAAGATTTTGTAGTAGTGCAAACATCAGGTTCTACGGGAAAACCTAAACCAATTTCGTTAAAAAAAGAGTTTATGATAAACTCAGCAAAAGCTACAGGAGTTTTTTTTGACTTAGAAGAAAATACTACAGCTTTATTGTGTTTATCAACTGATTATATTGCAGGAAAGATGATGCTAGTGCGTGCACTGACTTTAGGGTGGAGTATTGATGTGGTCGCCCTAACTTCTAAAGTTGAAATTATAAAAGAGTATGATTTTTCCGCGATGGTACCTTTACAGTTAAGAAGCTCTTTGGCTAGTATACATAAAATAAAGAAGCTTATTGTAGGTGGAGGAGTTGTAGCAAATGATTTAATTGAAGCCATTCAAGATAAATCAACCGAAATTTTTGCTACTTACGGAATGACAGAAACAATTACGCATATTGCCGTTAAAAAGTTAAACAATGTCATTTCGAATGATAGTGAGAAATCTCATTATAAAACATTACCAAACGTACAATTATCTCAAGACAATCGAAATTGTTTAATTATTGACGCGTCTAAAGTTTCTGAAGAAAAAGTTGTAACAAATGACGTAGTTCACTTGATTTCAAAAACAGAATTTGAATGGTTAGGGCGTTATGACAACGTGATTAATTCTGGAGGAGTTAAACTACATCCAGAGAAAATAGAAGAGAAGCTATCGAAAGTTATTCCGAATCGTTTTTTTGTTATTGGTATTCCTGATCAAAAACTAGGAGAGAAGTTAGTTTTGATAGTAGAAGGAGAGAAAAATGACCTCATTTCGGACGAAGTTAGAAATCTATTGGGGCTTACCAAGTATGAAATCCCGAAAGCAATTTATTTTGTAGAAAAATTTGTTGAGACAGAAACAAAAAAAATCCAACGTAAAAAAACACTCGCTAAAATTTTACCTCACTAAAAAGTATCGTTCACTTTTCTAATAAGCTTGTTTACTCATTTAAGGTTTTATAAAAAAATAGCGTTAGCTAGTTTTATGTAAACTTTAAAACGAAAAGCTATGTTTAAAAAACTATTTTATGCAATGATATTGTTGAGTTCAATAGCACTTGCAGCGCAACAAAGAACAATTACAGGTGTAGTTTCAGATGAATCAGGTCCGTTACCAGGGGTTACTATTGTGGTAAAAGGAACAACCAATGGAACTGAAACTGATTTTGATGGTAAATACTCTATATCAGCTACACAAGGTGATGTTTTGGTATTTTCTTTTGTAGGGATGAAAACTGTAGAAGAAAAGATAAAAGAAAGTTCTGTAATTAATATAATAATGAAGAGTGATAATCTTTTAGAAGAAGTTGTAGTAGCAGCCTACGGTATTTCAAAAAGGAGAAAATCATCGGTCTCAAAAGCTATTAGAATTAGAGGGTATAATCAAGTTGAAAATAAAGACTCTTATGCAGCAAGAAATGAAAATATTTTTAAAAGTCCTGTAAACTTTCCCTTGTCTACATTTTCTATTGATGTTGATAAAGCTTCTTACAGTAATATAAGAAGAATGATTAATAGCGGTCAAAAAATACCAAAGGAAGCAGTTAAGGTAGAAGAAATGATTAATTACTTTGATTATAACTACCCGCAACCTAAAGGAAAACATCCTTTTTCAATTAATACAGAGGTTGTTACGACTCCATGGAATAAAGATACTCAGCTGGTAAGAATTGGGTTAAAAGGAAAAGAGTATAAACAAGAAAATTTACCAGCATCAAACTTAACTTTTTTAATAGATGTTTCAGGATCTATGTCAGGTCAAAATAAGTTGCCATTGCTAAAATCAGCTTTTAAGTTATTGGTAAATCAGTTGAGAGAAAAAGATAAAGTAGGAATTGTTGTATATGCAGGAGCAGCAGGGGTAGTTTTAAAACCTACCTCAGGAAATGAAAAAGAAACAATATTAGAGGCTTTGAATCAACTAGAAGCAGGAGGTTCAACAGCAGGAGGCGAAGGAATTGAGTTAGCTTACAAACTAGCAAAGGAAAATTATATAAAAGATGGAAATAACCGAGTTATTTTAGCTACAGACGGTGATTTTAATGTAGGAGCTTCAAGTAATACTGAAATGGAAGAGTTAATAGAAGAAAAAAGAAAATCAGGAGTTTTTCTATCAGTGTTAGGTTTTGGTTATGGAAACTATCAAGATGATAAATTAGAAATTTTAGCAGACAAAGGAAATGGAAACCATGCATATATTGACACGATGCAAGAAGCACAAAAAGTATTTGGTAAAGAATTTGGAGGAACTTTATATACAATTGCAAAGGATGTGAAAATTCAAGTAGAATTCAATCCAAAGAAAGTACAAGCGTACCGTTTAATAGGGTATGAAAATAGATTATTAAATGATGAAGACTTTGTAGACGATACAAAAGATGCAGGAGAGTTAGGTAGTGGTCATACAGTAACAGCATTGTATGAGGTAATTCCTGTAGGAGTAAAAAGTAAATTTCTGAAAAAACTACCTAAATTAAAGTATACTCAAAATAAACAATTAGATAGTTTTAACGATGAATTATTAACCGTGAAGTTTAGGTATAAATTACCAAAAGGGACTAAGAGCATAGAGTTAGTGAAAATTGTAAAAAATGAAGTATTGGCACCAACGAATGATATGAATTTTATTTCAGCGGTAGCTTTATTTGGAATGCAATTAAGTAAATCAAAATTTAAAAATAATTCAAAAATTGAAGATGTACTTAGTTTGATAGAAGGAGAAATAGGAGAGGATAAGGGGGGGTATAAAGCAGAGTTCTTTAGATTAGTGAAAACGTATAATTAAGAATAAAAAAACAGGGCTAAATGCCCTGTTTTTTACCTGTCAACATCTAAAAACTTTTTGTCATCAAAAGCTTTTTTATAATCAGTTAAACTCATTCCGAATCGTTCGGCGTTATAATTTTTCTCTTTGTCTATTTTATAAAGTTTACTTCTTCTGCTTATTTCCATAGAGTTGGCTACAAAGAAAATAGAATCGGAGGTAACGTTTGTTACTTTCACGGTAGAGTAGGCTTTGTCGGATGATTTGTATTCAACAATATCGTTAACTTGAGGAGTATTAATGTAGGTAACAATATTTTTGTCATGCTGTTGTGCTGAGTAAATTCCAAAGAGAATTATGGCTCCCATTAATAAAGAACCTATCCAATGAGTAAAAGGTGTTATGGCATTTCGTTTTACGTTGTCGTGAGCTAGTTTTAACTGTTCGCTCATGTTTTTGCGTTCGTAAGTAGCTTTACAATGATTACATTCAGATACTCCTTTTTTACCTATAGGAAAAATAGGTATCCAATAAATGTAAAAATATTTGCCAAAAATACTAATGGTGTGAGCGTTTTGCTGTTCGCAGTGATTACATTTTACACCGCTAACTTTTTCGCTGTGTAAATGCGCTCCTTTTGTTCCGTAGAAAATCATAATAGTGAGAAGTTTGGTTGAGATAAATATATAAAAAAAATCCAACGATCTTTATCGTTGGATTTATATGTTTTGAATAAGAAGATGTTTGTTATTCTTCCATCGAATGGTAAACATTGTTTACATCATCATCTTCTTCCAATCTTTCTAAAAGTTTGTTTACTTCTTCCTTTTGCTCATCAGAAATAGCTGTAGTAGTGGTTGGAATGCGTTCAAATTCAGAAGAAAGAATTTCAATATTATTTTCTTCTAAATATTTTTGAATAGCACCAAATTGTTCAAAAGGAGCGTACAACATAACCGAACTATCTTCTTCGTCGGCAAAAACCTCTTCAACTTCAAAGTCAATCATTTCCATTTCAAACTCTTCTAAATCCATACCTAATGAATCTTCTTTTACTTTAAAGTTTACCACGTGGTCAAACATAAAAGCAACTGAACCAGAAGTTCCTAAATTTCCATTACACTTATTAAAAGAAGCACGCACATTAGCTACCGTACGATTATTATTGTCAGTAGCAGTTTCTACTAAAACAGCAATTCCGTGAGGTGCATATCCTTCAAACAATACTTCTTTATAGTTTTCAGTACTTTTATCAGATGCTTTTTTAATGGCACGTTCAACATTGTCTTTCGGCATGTTGGCAGCTTTCGCATTTTGAATTACTACACGCAAACGAGAGTTGGTTTCAGGGTTTGGCCCACCTTCTTTAACTGCCATAACGATATCTTTACCAATACGAGTAAAGGTTTTAGCCATGGCTGACCAACGTTTCATTTTTCTTGCTTTCCTAAATTCGAATGCTCTTCCCATGTGTATGCTTTTTTAATTTTGCTTGGCAAATGTAACTAATGCTATAAAATATTGCAATTAAAAATGTTTTTTGAAAATTACATCACCTTTTTGTTCATCGTATGCTTTCCAAGTTCCACTTTGCTTATCTTTTTTATAATGTCCTTTAACTTTTACATTTCCGTTTTCATAATAAGACTTATAAGAGCCATCTTTTAAACCATCTTCTAAATCAACTTCAAATTTTAGTTTTCCGTTTTTATAAAACTCCTTGTATGATTTAGCGCTTAAATCAGAAGGGTGTATTGGCGGAATCTTAAAAAATGTTGTTGAATTTTGAGTGCTTGTAGAATCTTTGTAGGGAGCTAACTCTAATAATAGTTTCTCTCTTAACTCTTTATCTTTTTTAGTGTTTATATCAATGTTTTTAGGGTCTTCAAAAACAAGAGAAATATTACTTTCAAACAACTCATCAGAAGCAATTAGTTGCATGCCAATTTGAGAAAAACAAGTGATATATGGTTTGTTTTTTTGGAGTTCATGTCGAGTTTTGTTATCAACCAAACTTAAAAGGTCTTTATAGGAATTTGGAGTGTTTACATAAGCAAAGACACTAGATTTCTTTTCAAAATGATAATTAAAATCGTCAAATTTTTCAGAACTTTCAAGTGTGTATCCTATTAAGTGATTATTAATGATTTCTTTAATTGTATTTGGGCTAGTACTAAAAACAACATAATCATCAATAATGGTAAAGTAAGGCTTTTCCATTTTAGAAAACATGTTTCCTGCTAACATTTTAAAGAATCCTTTTAAATCAAAAAAGTTAATAGGATAGCCTCTGTAATCGATTTGCTTGTATTTTAAAGGAGTATTTTCTTTAATTTTTGAAAGGACAAGCTGAAGATTTTCTTTAGCGTCATCAATATCGTCAGCTTTAATAATAGCAGCGATATCTTTTTTGTTTTTTGAAAGTTCAGTGTTAAAATGAATTAAAGCTATTTCACTACCAATCCAACTATAAATGTTTTCAGAAACATTAATGTCTAATTTATCCTCAATCATCGAAAGTTGATCAGAATACATCTTAAAATCAGTAGGATTTTCTTGTTGGAGTTTTTCTAGATTACTATTAAATGTTTTAAAATCATCAAAAGCAAAACTAAGATATAAAGAGGTGTTCTTTGGGGCTATTTTAGCAACACTACGTTTACCAACTCCAGACTTTTGTAATACCTTTAAATATGTTTGTGAATTAGTGTCAACGTTTGTGTAACCAGTAGCTTGAACGATAACTCCTTCCACAATGGATATATCTAAACCAGAGTAGAAGAATGCTTCTTTATTTAAGAAATCTAAATTGCTAGAACTGGTAAAACAATTTAAATAGTTTTTTAGATATTTATGTTGTAAATAAACATTGAAAAAACCATCAGTATCTGTTTTCTTTTTTATTTCTAAAAAGTTAAGATCACGTCCAATAACAGGATTTAAGTATTGGTCTATTGATTGTTCAACCAAAAGGTGAGTATAAGAAGCTATAACCTGATTTTTAATAAAGGAAAGATGTAAGGTTTCTCTTGTCTTCTTATTATAGAGTTCTATAATTTCATGCTTTTTGTATACGCGTTTGGTTACTTTATAATCTTCACCAGCTAAATTGCTAATAGCTCTTTTTAAAAAGATGAGTTTAGAGAACTTTTGTAAATCAGCAACGTATAGTAACCCATATTTTCTGGGACTAAATACATGTACTGAAATAACCAGATTACGTTCCCCTATAAAGTCAAAAATTTCCTTTTTTGCTTTAAAGGTTTCATCTAAACTATTGAGCCCTTCAGATAGTTTATTGATTTGTTGATTGGATTGAAGATGCGTCCAAATTTCACTTGAGCTTATTTCATCCCAAGTGTCAATAGGTCTTTCAGTATCAACTATAAAAACAGCATCATCAGGAACTAAGTAAATAGACTTGATATTATCATTTTCAGATAAGGTAAAAATATAAACTTGATAGACAACAAAGCCAATAACAAGGGCAATAATGCCCCAAAACACTCTTTTTTTCATGCTACTTCCTGTGCTTTTAAACCTGTAAAACTCCCAAATTGAATTTCTTTTCAATAGGTGCGTGGTCAGCAGCTTCAATTCCCATAGAAATCCAAGTTCTAGTATCTAGTGGGTTGATAACTGCATCTGTCCAGATTCTTGCCGCAGCATAATATGGAGATATTTGATTATCGTATCTCGATTTTATTTTATCGAATAATTCCGCTTCTTTTTCAGGAGTAATTTTTTCGCCTTTTTTCTTTAAGGCAGCTGTTTCAATTTGTAACAATACTTTTGCAGCAGAAGCTCCACTCATTACTGCTAACTCAGCACTTGGCCACGCAAAAATAAGACGCGGATCATACGCTTTACCACACATAGCATAGTTTCCTGCTCCATAAGAGTTACCTATAACTACCGTAAACTTAGGAACTACAGAGTTGCTTACTGCATTCACCATTTTAGCTCCGTCTTTAATAATACCGCTGTGTTCAGATTTACTTCCTACCATAAATCCAGTAACATCTTGTAAGAAAACTAACGGAATTTTCTTTTGGTTACAGTTGGCAATAAATCGTGTAGATTTATCGGCTGAATCGTTATAAATTACCCCACCAAATTGCATTTCGCTAGGTTTAGTTTTTACTCCTTTCGATTTTACAATTTTACGTTGGTTAGCAACGATACCTACTGCCCATCCATCAATACGAGCATATCCTGTAATAATGGTTTGACCATAGCCTGCTTTGTATTCTTCAAATTCAGAATTATCTACCAAACGCTTGATGATTTCCATCATATCGTATTGCTCATTACGAGCTTTTGGTAAAATCCCGAAAATATCATCTTCATTTTCTTTTGGAGGAAACGCTTCTTTACGATTAAATCCAGCTTTGTCATAATCTCCAATTTTATCCATTAGGTTTTTAATGGTGTCTAAAGCATCTTTATCATCTTTTGCTTTATAATCGGTAACCCCAGATACTTCACAATGTGTAGTTGCTCCACCCAATGTTTCATTATCAATAGTTTCACCAATAGCAGCCTTAACTAAATAACTACCAGCTAAGAAAATACTTCCTGTTTTATCTACGATAAGCGCTTCATCACTCATAATAGGTAAGTAAGCACCACCAGCAACACAACTTCCCATAACGGCAGCAATTTGGGTAATTCCCATGCTACTCATTACAGCATTGTTTCTAAAAATTCTTCCGAAGTGTTCTTTATCAGGAAAAATCTCATCCTGCATTGGTAAATAAACTCCAGCAGAATCTACCAAATAAATAATAGGCAATTTATTTTCAATAGCTATTTCTTGAGCTCTTAAGTTTTTCTTTCCTGTAATAGGGAACCAAGCACCCGCTTTTACCGTAGCGTCATTAGCAACAACAATACATTGCTTACCACTAACATATCCCATTTTTACAACCACACCACCAGAAGGACATCCACCGTGTTCTTGATACATGTCTTCACCAGCAAAAGCAGCGATTTCAATAGAGTTAGATTTGTTGTCTAATAAATAATCAATACGTTCACGAGCGGTTAATTTTCCTTTCTCATGATGTTTGTCAATACGTTTTTGTCCGCCACCTAATTTAACTTTGGCAAAGCGTCTACGTAAATCTGATACTAAAAGTTTATTGTGGTCTTCGTTTTTGTTGAAGTTAAGATCCATGGTAAGTTATTTGTTTGCGTGTGCTAAAATAAGAAAAAGGACGTATAAAACAAGGTGTTTACCTATACGATTGAATGATGTTTTCAACAGTTTTTTCTATTTCTTTGTTTCTAGATTGTTTTAGTAAAATATACGGTTCAGCTACACGTTCATTACAGTTTTGTACAGCACAAGTTTCACAGGTAATACCAACTGTTTTTTTAGTGAAAGTATCTTCATTAAAAAAATGAAGCTTGCGTTTTAAATGTGGAGAAAGTAACATGCCTATACTCACACTGCGATTAATCTTATTCTTAAAAGGATCAGCAGTAGCTGCAGATAGTACTAAATATTCCTTTTGAGAGTTTTCGTATGATGATATTTGAATTCCATAAGCCGAATTTTTTTCTTCTGAAACTTCTAAATCTTGTATCGTTTTAATGGCAATCCACCTTCTACAATAATGTTCGTTATTACGATTGGCGTGGGGTGACTGTTGTTGTGTAATATGTAGTTCTTTTGAAAGTCTATGTGCTGGAGAACCTTCTTTATGTGTAAAACGTAAAAAGAATAGGTTTTTAATGTTAAAATATTTTGGTAAAATGTTAGTTAAACGTTGATAAAACGTTTCGTCAGAACAATTATAACTTCTAATAATTTTATGCAACTGTAAAGGTTGCCAGGTTTCTAAAGAAAAAAGTTGTGTTAGTTTTTGAATTAAATCATCTTTCGGAATAATTAAAGCACCCGCAAAATAAGAAGCAATAAAATTATTTAATACTTCATCAAAGCTGTCAAATTTAATCCATGGAAATGTATATAACCTGTTTTCTATCTGCAAATAATTATAAGCTATTTCTTTAGCGAAAATGAATGTTTTTTGTGCTTCGTTTATATCGTTGTATATAAGAAGTGTTTTGTTTTTTGGAATATAGATGTTTCTGAGTTCAGATAACTTTTGATGTTTAGATAGTTCTTTACTATCAATAGTGTAACTATATTCCTCAATTAAAATCTCTTTTAAATCTTTTGAAGTAATAGGAGCATTTGGATTAATTTGATATGCTTTGATAAAGTTGGTAACCTTCGTTTCAATATCCTCAAAATAGTTGTTATGTGCTTCTTGGTACGAACGCAATGCAGCAAGAAAAAAGCTCTCTCTTGTTAAATTATAGTTTTGAGAAATCTTAATAATAGTACTAATAAACGCATTAACCTTTGCAGGAGCGTTGGCAATGATGTCAATTAGATTATTTTCTTTAATACCAAATAGGTCAAGAGGAATCTCTTTTAAAATTTTAGATTGTAAAATTTCACCAATTGGTGCTAAGTTTTTATCTAACTTTAAGGAAACTAAATGGTCATAAGGTACTTCTAGTTTCTCGGAAAGAATAACAATTTTATCAGTTTTTGGGTACTTTTTTCCCTTTTCAATTTCGTTTAAATACGATTTTGATAAACCTGTTAGTTTGGATAATCCAAAGAGTGATAGGTTTTTATCTGTGCGTATTTGTTTCAGTTTTAATCCAAAAACTAATCTGATATATTCTTCTTCCAAGGTGTTTTTATTAAAAGATTCGTAATTCAAAGGTATAAAAATTAGCGAATTAATAAAAATTAGTGTTTTTAATATTTTTAGCGAACGTTCGCTTTTTTATTTAAGTTCTTTTTTTTAATATTGAACTGTAAATCAATAAAAAAAAAATAAATAGATATGAATCAAGATGTTTTAGCAAAAGAAATTCAATGTGTAGGTTTTGATCAAACCGAGTATAAAAGTGTTTTGACCAATGAAGCCAAAGCATTTTTAATTCAACTTCAAGAAAAATTTAATACTCAAAGACTTCAATTATTAGCTGAAAGAGAAATTGAACAAGCTTATTTTGATGCAGGAAACTATCCTTCTTTTCCTTTGGAAACGAAAGAGATTAGAGAAAGAGATTGGGTGTGTGCTCCGTTACCTGAAGACTTGTTAGATAGGAGAGTAGAAATTACAGGGCCAGTAGAACGTAAAATGATTATCAATGCTTTAAATTCTGGAGCAAAAACATTTATGGCAGATTTTGAAGATAGTAATTCACCAACTATTCAAAATATTTTAAATGGTCAGGTGAACTTACGAGACGCAGTAAATAAAACAATTTCATTTTATAATGCAGCAAAAGATAAAAGCTACGAGTTAAATGAGAAAGTAGCTACCTTGTTAGTAAGACCAAGAGGGTTACATTTAAATGAAAAACATTTGTTGATTGATGGCGTAGAAATGTCAGGTTCTTTGGTTGATTTTGGGTTGTATTTCTTCCATAATATCAAAACGTTACAAGAGCAGGGAAGTGCAACCTATTTTTATTTACCTAAACTAGAACACTATAAAGAAGCACGTTGGTGGAATGATGTTTTTATATTTGCACAAGAGTATTTGGGCGTACCACAAAAAACAATTAAAGCAACAGTATTAATCGAAACAATCACTGCAAGTTTTCAGTTAGATGAAATTATTCATGAGTTAAAAAATCACATGGCGGGCTTAAACTGTGGACGTTGGGATTATATTTTCTCATACATTAAAAAGTTTAGAAACCATACCAATTTTATAGTACCAAATCGCTCACAAGTAACGATGAGTAGTCCGTTTATGAAAGCGTATTCGTTACGAGTTATTCAGTCGTGTCATAAACGAGGTGTACATGCTATGGGAGGAATGGCAGCACAAATTCCAGTAAAGAACAACGATGAGCTAAATAAAGAAGCCTTTGTAAAAGTGAAGAACGATAAAGAGCAAGAAGTAAAAAATGGACATGACGGAACTTGGGTTGCACACCCAGGATTAGTAGAGGTTACGATGGATGTTTTTGATAAAGTAATGCCAAATGCTAACCAGATAGATAAAAAGTTAGAAGACTTATTTATTTCTGAAGAAAATTTAGTTGAATTACCGGAAGGTACTATAACTGAAAAAGGAATAAGAGAAAATATTAATGTTGGAATTTTATATATAGAATCTTGGTTAATGGGACAAGGAGCTGCTGCTTTGTATAATTTGATGGAAGATGCAGCAACTGCTGAAATCTCTAGAACGCAAGTATGGCAATGGTTACATAAAAGCGTGATGTTAGAAGATGGTAGAACATTTACTGAAGGAATGTACAAGCAATTTAAAAAAGAAGAATTAAAAAAAATAAAAAGTTATGTAGGTGAAGACAGGTATAACAACGGAAAGTTTGAATTAGCTATTCAATTGTTTGATAAGTTGATTTTAAACAAAGAATTTGTTGAATTCTTAACCTTACCAGCGTATAAATATTTATAGAGTAAGCCGTTTAGGTGTATGCTTAAAAGATATTTGTAGAGAAAAGCAATTTAAATTAAAGACTAAACTTAAAATATTTAAATCTCGATTATCGAGAAAAAGCCCTCAAAAATGCGGCAACATTTAAGAGGGCAAGCTATCAATAAAATTAATAACCTTATCAATTACAAAATTATGAAAAATTTAGCACACGCTAATTATAGTTCTGCTTTACAAACTGTGAAAGAGTTAAAAGAAAAGTACGGAACGACATGGAACTCAGTTTCTCCTGAAAACGCCGCTAGAATGGTAGCGCAAAACCGTTTTAAAACAGGTTTAGATATTGCTAGGTATACCGCTGCTATCATGAGAGAAGATATGGCAGCTTATGATGCAGACTCATCTAATTATACGCAATCATTGGGGTGCTGGCACGGATTCGTAGCACAACAAAAAATGATTGCAGTAAAAAAACATCACAAAACAACAAGTAAACGTTATTTATATCTTTCAGGATGGATGGTAGCAGCTTTGCGTTCAGAGTTTGGACCATTACCAGATCAATCAATGCATGAAAAAACAGCAGTACCATCATTGATTGAAGAAATTTATGACTTTCTACGTCAGGCAGACGCTATTGAATTAAACGATTTATTCCGAAGGTTAGAAAACGGAGAAGATGTACAGAGTGAAATTGATAATTTCGAAACACATATAGTTCCAATTATTGCTGATATCGATGCAGGTTTTGGAAATGAAGAAGCTACATACTTATTAGCGAAAAAGATGATTCAAGCTGGTGCTTGTGCTATTCAAATAGAAAACCAAGTTTCAGATGCCAAACAATGCGGACATCAAGATGGAAAAGTAACCGTGCCACATGAAGATTTTATAGCAAAACTAAATGCAATTCGATATGCCTTTTTAGAGTTAGGTGTTGAAGACGGAGTTATTGTTGCAAGAACCGATTCGGAAGGAGCAGGATTAACTCAAAAACTACCAGTAAGTCAAGAACCAGGAGATTTAGCCTCTCAGTATTTAGCGTTTGTAGAAGCAGAAGAAATTACGATTGATGAAGCAAGAGAAGATGATGTGTTATTAAAACGTGATGGAAAGCTAGTACGTCCTGTGCGTTTAGCAAACGGGTTGTATAAGTTTAGAGAAGGAACGAATATAGACAGGGTTGTGTTAGATTGCATAACAAGCTTACAAAACGGAGCAGATTTATTATGGATTGAAACACCTACACCTCATGTGGGACAAATAGCAAACATGGTAAATAAAGTGAGAGCAGTAGTACCAAATGCAAAATTAGTATACAACAACTCACCATCATTTAATTGGACGTTAAACTTCCGTAATCAAGTGTATGATGAAATGGTTGCTGAAGGTGAAAACATGACAGGGTACGACAGAAATAATTTAATGAATGCGGCTTATGATGGTACAGAATTGTGTCACAGAGCAGATGATAAAATCCGTACTTTCCAAATAGATGGAGCAAGAGAAGCAGGAATTTTCCATCATTTAATAACCTTACCAACATACCATACGACAGCACTACATATGAACGATTTAACCGAGGGTTATTTTGGAGAAGATGGTATGTTAGCATATGTTAGAGGGGTGCAACGACAAGAAATTAGAAAAGGTGTATCGTGTGTAAAACATCAGCGAATGGCTGGTTCTGATTTAGGTGATGATCACAAAACATTTTTTGCAGGAGAGATGGCATTAAAAGCGGGAGGAGGAAAAAATACATCTAATCAGTTTGAAGTTAAAAATGAAAATAAAGTAGAATTACAAAAAGCATCAGTTATTGCTTAATTTTATGTAATGCAGCTGTTTTTTAACTGTATAAAAATTTTAATTTTTCTTCTTTTTTAGTTACATAGTTTTATGCTGTTTTGAAGTAGAACTCCACTTGTACAAGTGGAGTTTTTATAGAGATAACTACTTCAAATACCATTTATATTGTTGTAAAACATAATTAACCTGTTTTTTTATTACTTGAATTACTGCTTTTGTGTTTGAAAATCATCGGCTTATGGGCTTTTCTCTAAGATTAATGGATAAAATCTTCAAATTTGAATAATCTGATAGTATGATTAATGATGGTTACTATATCATAATTTTTAGGGGGATTAAATATTTGTAGTGTAACGATATGATATTTAATGAGCTATTATCAATTTTTATTTGGACAGGTGGTATCCGAAAAACCTCTAATAAAAGAGTAGGAGTTATGTAATAATTTAACTAATTATGGAAACAGGTACAACTATTAAAACTCATAAAGCAGTTGTTGAACAACTGAAAAGTATTTTAGATGGTAACCCAGCAATGGCAAAAAGTCTTGGAGATTCATTAAAAAAAGCGGTAGAATTATCAAAAAATGGAAGCCCAGATAAAACGATACCACCTTTAAATAAAGACCTTTACAAAGCAATTGATAAAGAATTTAAAGGAAAAGGATGGCCAGAAACCGTCGCTGCATATTATGATTACTTAGATATTTATGTACAGATGATTCCCAATGAAAGTAGGGATCCAGAATACCCTAATGCTTGGACGAGTGATGGAACTAAAAACGGATACAATCAAAAAGTATACGATTTACTTTGTCAATCCTATTGGTTGATTGATCAAACAGATTCAGAAGGAAAAACGATGCAAAGTTATCCTGAGTTTGCTAATTGGTTAGTGAGTTTTGCAAATGCTTGGGGAACTTTCTTAGATACGGAAGCTTCTTTAACAGACGAAACGTTACAATCATTTAAAGATGATAAAAATGTTCAAGGTGAAAGTGTTTATAATTTTCCTTTGTATTCTGATAATGAAAGTAGTTGGAAAACGTTTAATCAATTTTTTTATAGAGAATTTAATCATGCGGATCCTAAAACGGGAATTTCTCCTTTACGTCCTATAGCGGATCCAAATGACAATACGACTATTGTTTCTCCTGCAGATTGTACTTTTAAAGCATATTATCCAATTGATAAAAAAGGGAATGTAGATAAAATTACGTTGAAAGGAACGCATACTATTGGTAGCGTAGATGAGTTGTTGGAGTATAGTAAGTATGGAGAAAGTTTTTATGGAGGTACATTTATTCATTATTTCTTAAGTCCTTTTGATTATCATCGCTTTCATACACCAGTTAGTGGAAAAATTTTAGAGATTCTACCAGTAGAAGGAAAAGTGTATTTGAATGTTGAAACAGCATCTGATGGGCAGTTTGATGCTCCTGATGGTGGAGAAAACGGATATGAGTTTTCACAAGCTAGAGGATTAGTAATTATGGATGCGGGTACTGAAGTAGGAAAGGTTTCTATTTTACCAATAGGAATGTGTCAGGTTTCTGGTGTAGATATGTATACTGAACTACAAGGACAAACAGTAGTGAAAGGTCAAGAGTTTGGTAAATTTAGATTTGGAGGTTCAGATATTATTATGTTATTTGAAAAACCACCTCATGAGCTGTATATGTTCCAAAGAGATCCTTCGCTAGTGCCTATTCATTTTCAATACGGACAAACTTCAGTTTATTGGAATAAGTAGTATATTTTAAAGGAAAGGTAGTAGTTTTTGACTAACTACCTTTTTTTATTGTAATAGTTTTTTAATAAAGATGAATGTATGTAGTATTTATGGTGATACATTAATGTCTTTGATTCTCAATAGATTTAGTAATAGGAGTTATTACCTTTCCAGTATGTTTGGTAGATTTTGTTTCAATAAGCATAATTAAACAGTCTATAGAAGAACTAACTCTATGATTAATGCCCTTAGGAACTACAAACAAATCCCCTTTTTTCATTGTAAAACTAGGTTGATCTTCTAGCTCCATTAAAAGGTTTCCGTCAATAATATAAAAAAGCTCATCCTCATTTTCGTGATTATGCCACGGAATATCCTGTCCGTTAATTTTAGCGAGTTTAACATATTCATTGTTAACTTCAGAAACTATTTTAGGAGAAAAGTAATCTTTTAGCTTTTCAGCTTCTTTTTGAATATTAATTGTTTGAGTTGTATCCATATCACACATTATTAAAACTTTGTTTTTAGTTCCATTTTAATATTACAGCGCTCATAAGGACAACCTTCTTCCACAGGAATTTCTAAAAAGCCAAATTTTCTATAAATATAAATAGCGTTTTCAAGTTTCGTGTTTGAGTATAAAACTAATTTATCAAACTGTTTATCTTTTGCAAAATCAATACAATGTTGCATGAGTTGTTGTCCTATTTTGTAATCCCTGTGTTTTGGTGAAACAGCCATTTTTGTTAATTCATAAACATTAGGTTCATTCATAGGCATCAAAGCAACAGTGCCTACAATTTCATCATTCAATTTTGCAAAGAAAATATGTCCGCCTTTGTTAATAATATATGTATGAGGGTTACTCAAAACTTCCTTATCATAAGGTTCTACGTAGAAAAATGTTTGTAACCATTCAATATTTAAATCATAAAAAGAAGTGCTATACTCTTCTTTAAATGTGGTAATTGCTACTGTGTTTTTTGTTGTATTCATTTTTATGTGTTCTATAATAGCTTCGCTGAAAGATTTTTTATTAAACTTAGTATCTAATTCATTTATAAGTTCGGTTAATGATTCAGACTTAATGTTCGTGTACTTTTTAATAATGTGTTCAATACTGTTCCAAATAGGAGTTACATTCTCTATAAGTTGCTTTCCTTTGTTAGAAACGAAAATAACTTTTTTTCGCTTATCCAATTTGTCTTCTTTAAGGGTGATAAGTCCTTTTTTATAAAGCTTATTAATAGCTTGTGTTGTAGCAGGTTGTGATGTTTTTAAGCTATTGGTAATCTCAGTATTAGTAACACCATCTTTATTTTTAATAATTTTAAAAGTAGGAAATAGGTAAGGGTCAAAATCAATATTAAACTCATCGTACACCAATTGTGTTTCACGCATCATGTAATCACTAGTTCTTTTTAACCTAGAACCTAAACCAATTTCTCCTAATCCTTTTAAAGCATCCATAATAAAAACATAAGTACTTATATAAACACAAATATATATATGTTTTCTTGATTTAAAACAAACCTTCTGTAATCAAATAAATACCTAGATAATATATACCATGGAAAATAATTAAATATTTTTTATATATTTGTACAGAAATTTAACAACAAGTAAAATGAAAAAAGACAAAATTATTTTTTATGTAGCTACAGGGTTATTAACATTATTAATGTTTTTTTCAGCAGGAATGTATTTTTTTAACCATGCAGAAGTAGCTAAAATGTTTACAGCTTTTGGGTATCCAACATATATTATTTATCCGTATGCAATAGCTAAATTATTAGGGGTAATAGCCTTGTGGTTTTTAAGAGGGAAGTTTTTAAATGAATGGGCGTATGCAGGTTTTTTCTTTGCATTTACCTTAGCTTTTTTTGCTCATCTTATGATTGGAGATGGAGAACAAATAGGAGCTGTAATAGCACTAGTACTATTAATAGTTTCGTATATTTATAGTAAAAAAATATAATGAGCAATAATCCAACAGCAACAGTTACTTTAACTGAACGAAATTACTTAGCAGAAGGTAAAATGAGAAATCATTTTGCCGTTATTGATGAACCTTTGGATAAAGGAGGAGACGATAACGGACCAACCCCAGTAGAATATTTATTAACTGCAATTGGCGGTTGTGTATCAATAACACTACGAATGTACGCAGAAAGAAAAGGGTGGGACTTAGGAAGAGTTACAGTAAATGTCAGTCAAAAAGAACAATTAACTCCAGAAGGAATAAAAAAATCATTAGTAGAAGAAATTTCTTTTGAAAAAGAAGTTACTGATGAGCAACGCACTAAACTATTAGAAATTGCAGGCAAATGTCCTGTAGCTAAAATGGTGAAAGGAGCAACAGAAATTGATACAAAAATAACAACATAAATGAAGAAAATAATCGCTTTTGCAGGAAGTAATAGTAAAAAATCAATTAATAAACAATTAGTAATATACGCATCAGTTTTACAACAAAAGGCTGAGGCTTCTGTATTAGATTTAAATGATTATCCATTACCTATATATGGAATTGATGAAGAAATGGAGAATGGTATACCAGAAAATGCAGTAAAATTTCTAGAAAAAATTAAAGAAGCAGACGGTATAATTGTATCGTTAGCAGAACATAATGGGAATTTTACTGTAGCATTGAAAAATATAATAGATTGGATGTCGCGTATAGAGCAAAAAGTATGGCACAACAAACCTATGTTGTTGTTATCAACCTCTCCAGGAGCTAGAGGAGGGGCATCTTCTATGGAAATTGCAAAAAATGGATTTCCACATATGGGTGCAAATGTTATAGCCGATTTTTCTTTACCAAAATTTTATGATAACTTTAAAAGTGGAAAGATTGTAAATGAAGAGTTTGATATAAAAATAAAAGAAGCAGTTGCAACTTTCCAAAAGGCAGTATAAACATAAAATTTTAAATTATGTCAAAAGCAAAGGAAATTGTAAAGAACTACAGTAATAATGATATTACTGTAGTATGGAAACCCAATAAGTGTATCCACTCAAAAAAATGTTGGAAAGGCTTGTTACAAGTTTTTAATCCGCAAAATAGACCGTGGATTAATATGGATGGGTCAACTACTGAAAGAATAAAAAAACAAGTAGAAGAATGCCCTTCAGGAGCGCTGTCGTACATTTCAAAAGAGGAAGGTAATCAAGCTGCAGCTCACACAGAAACTAAAGTAGAAGCATTAGAAAACGGCCCTTTATTAATCTACGGAACTCTGCATGTTACGAATCCAGATGGTAGAACAGAAAAGAAAAATAAAACAACAGCTTTTTGCAGGTGCGGAGCTTCTCATAACAAACCATATTGTGACGGTACACATGTAAAAGTTGAGTTTAAAGGATAATTATGAAAATACAACAAGAAGATAACGGTAAGAAAGGAGAGTTCTTTATCGAAATTGATGGAAATAGAGACGGATTAATGACATATACATGGGCAGGAGATGATAAACTAATTATCGATCATATTGAAGTAGGAGATAGTTTACGAGGAAAAGGAGTAGGCTATAAGTTAGTAGCAGCTTCTGTAGAGTTTGCTAGAACTCAAAACATTAAAATCCTTCCATTATGCCCATTCGCTAAATCAGTTTTTGATAAAAAGTCAGAATATTCAGATGTTTTAGCGTAATAAAAATTCCTTTTCAGTATTTGTAAATAATTTATGTTCCTTGGTATATAAATGTTGTTTTTGTATTTTTGTATTCTAAAAATAAGGAAGTTAAAATGAAGATAGTTTTATACGGTAGAAAAGGACATGCACATACAGTTGCATATAAAAACTTTCTAAAATCTGCAGAAGTACCGTTTGAGTACAAAGATGTTTCTATAGATGAAGAAGCAAAAAAACACAGCAAAGAATTGTATGAAGGACAAGTAAAGTATCCAACTTTATTTGTTGATGATGAAGTGTATTTAACACCCTCATCAGATACATTCAATAAGTTAATGCAAGACTTAAAATTAAAAGGATAATCTTATTTTAGTTAAACAACAAAACAAGGCTAGTAGCTAAGGCTAATAACCAGAACAATGGGAGATATTTCAAAAGACATCAATTCAAAGTTTCAAAATGATAAAATCAAAGCTTTTATCAATATTAAATACACTGCTAATTGGATAAGCAGTAAAGAAAATGAGTTTTTTAAACAGTACAGTATTTCATCACAACAATTTAATATTCTTCGTATTTTAAGAGGAGCTAAAGAAGCTATAAAAGTTCAAACAATAAAAGATAGAATGATAGAACGAGCTCCTAATGCTACAAGGCTAATGGATAAACTGTATGAAAAAAAATTAATAGACCGTGTAAGGTGTGAACATGATAGAAGAGTAGTCTATATAAGTATTACCCAGCAAGGAAAAAAGCTATTAAAAGTAATAGATGATAATTTACATTTAGACTTTATTGATAATTTAACAGAAGAAGAAGCCACTCAACTTAGTGATTTATTAGATAAAATAAGGCAGTAAACTTTAGTATTATCTATAAAACAACTAGGAAATCTAGTTTAAATATTGTATCTTTTAAGAAAGTGAAACAGATAGAAATTATGTATACATACGATACACTTTCGGAAGCATTAAAAGATTTACAAAAAAGAGGATTTACTCTTGATTTTAACCTGAGAGAAAATGAAATAGAGAGTAAAAATACTCGAGAAATTTTCTCTCCGGATTTCTTTGAAGTAGTTGAGATATATCGATTTGAAGGAATGAGTAGCGCAGGAGACAATTCTGTTGTGTATGCAATTCAAACAAAAACAGGTATTAAAGGAGTTTTAGTTGATGCTTATGGAGTGTATGCTAACTCTCTTTCTCTAGAAATGATTCAAAAATTGAAAATAGTACGATAATAAAAAAGAGTTATTCTCCTTATCAAATTAAGGTGTTTTCCTTATATAATAAATAACCTTTTACCTATGAGTTTCTAAATAGGGTTAAGATATATTTGGGTTGATTAATTAACCCAAACTAAATTTTATGAAGACTTTAAAAACCCTAATGTTTGTAAGTATCTTTTTTATGGTATTTACATCATGTCAAAATGAAGAAACTGTACTGCCAGGTGAAAGCCAAACAGAAGCAGTAGATGCTAAGGCTGCAAAATCCAGAGATGATCTTAAATTAGATTATCATGAAGATTACGGAGTAGTCAAAGCGGATGAATACCCAATGAATCCAGAAGGAGTTAAAGAACCTACTTTAGACTTATTTTTAGAAAAAGGAAATCTTAAAAAAGAAGAATTAAAAAGCTATCGTATTGTAAAAGATGAATTTTCTGGTATAGGTTTGGCTGAACATAGAATGGACGATGGTAATGTAATACAAGTACCACATGAGTTTCAAAGGCAGCCAGTTTATAGATTTGAAGCGGAATTAAATGACGGAACAAAAGTTAGAATTATAATAATTATAATATGTTCAAATGGTTTAATTATAATCATTTGGTGGTAATAAAATAACTGAATAGTTCTAAAAAGACCTTATACTTAGTGTAGGGTCTTTTTTTTATGTGATAAACATATTATAAAAAATATGTATCTTGCAATTTATTATGCACGCATAATACTTTGATAAAAACACGACAATGAAATACAAACATATTTTTGAACCCTTAGATCTAGGTTTTACCACTTTAAAAAATAGAATTTTAATGGGGTCAATGCACACAGGTTTAGAAGAAGAGAAAAATGGGATTGAGCGTATTGCTACATATTATGCAGAACGTGCAAGAGGAGGTGTAGGTTTGATTGTTACTGGAGGAATTTCTCCTAATATCCAAGGATGGACAGCCCCTTTTTCTGCTCGTATGAGTACAAAAAAACACGCACGTGAACATAAAGTAATCACAGAAGCAGTTCATAAAGAAGGAGGTAAAATTTGTATGCAAATTTTACACTCAGGTCGTTACGGATATCATCCATTCAATGTAGCACCTTCAAAAATTAAATCACCAATAACCCCTTTTAAACCTTTTGCTTTAAAGCAATCGGGAATACGAAGAACTGTAAAAGACTTTGTAAATTGTGCTAAATTATCTCAAGAAGCAGGATATGATGGAGTAGAAATAATGGGATCTGAAGGATATTTAATCAACCAATTTATAGTAACAAGAACAAATAAACGAACTGATGATTACGGAGGAAAATATGAAAACAGAATCCGTTTAGCAGTAGAGCTAGTCCGTAAAATTAGAGAAGTTGTTGGTGAGAATTTTATTATAATCTATCGTTTATCAATGTTAGATTTGGTAGAACAAGGAAGTTCTTGGGAAGAAGTAGTGCAATTAGGAAAAGAAATAGAAAAAGCAGGAGCAACTATTATTAATACAGGAATTGGTTGGCATGAAGCACGAATCCCTACCATTGCAACCTCAGTTCCTAGAGCAGCGTTTACTTGGGTAACCAAAAAAATGAAAGAAGAACTATCTATTCCATTAATTACTTCTAACCGAATTAACATGCCAGATACTGCTGAAAAAGTATTAGCAGAAGGACATGCAGACATGATTTCAATGGCACGTCCATTTTTAGCGGATCCAGAATGGGTAAACAAAGCAAAAGAAGAAAGGATAGACGAAATAAACACCTGCATAGCTTGTAATCAGGCTTGTTTAGACCATGCTTTTCAGAAAAAAGTAGCAAGTTGCTTGGTAAACCCAAGAGCATGCCATGAAACAGAGTTAAATTACAATCCAACTTCAAAAAAGAAGAAAATAGCAGTTGTAGGTGCAGGGCCAGCTGGTTTAGCAGCTTCAACAGTAGCAGCTCAAAGAGGACACGATGTAACCTTATTTGATGACAATAAAGAAACTGGAGGTCAGTTTAATATAGCAAAACAAATTCCAGGAAAAGAAGAGTTTTATGAAACCATTCGTTACTTTAATAAGCAATTAGAATTGCATAAGGTAAATGTAAAGTTAAACACAAGGATTACTGCTGAAGATTTATACAATGGTAATTTTGATGAGGTTATTTTAGCAACAGGAATTACGCCAAGGACTCCGAGGATAAAGGGAATAGAACATGAAAAAGTATTGAGTTATATTGACGTTGTAAAACTAAAGAAACTTGTAGGTAAACGTGTTGCTGTTATTGGGGCAGGAGGAATTGGTTTTGACGTTTCAGAATACTTGGCTCACGAAGGAGAGAGTACTTCTTTAAATGTAGATGCTTGGTTAGCAGAATGGGGAATTGATAAAACTTTAGAAGCCCGTGCAGGAATTGAAGGAATTACACCAAAAAATCATCCTTCACCTAGAGAAATCTTTATGTTTAAGCGTAGTAAAGGAAAGTTTGGAGGAAATCTAGGGAAAACTACAGGTTGGATACATCGCGCAGTACTAAAGAAGAAAAAAGTACAATTTATAGGAGAAGTACAATACACAAAAATAGATGATGAAGGTTTGCACTATGTTCAAAACGAAGAACAAAAAGTATTACCGGTTGATAATGTAATTATTTGTGCAGGTCAAGTTCCATTTAAAATATTATTAGAACCGTTAGAAGCTAAAGGAATGAAAGTTCATGTAATTGGAGGAGCAGATGTTGCGGCTGAATTAGATGCTAAGAGAGCCATAAACCAAGGAAGCAGGTTAGCTGCTGAACTCTAGTTTTATATAAATTTAAAAACACTAAAAAAGTCTTGCTATAGCAAGACTTTTTTTATATGTATTAAGATTAAGAGCATGAATAAGTCTAAATAATTACCGATATTTGTAGCTCACATTTTTTTGAAAAAAGTAAATTATGGCAATGAACAAAAACACTGTCCTAGGCTGGGCAACGCTTATAATGGTATTAATGGGAATTTTACTTATATGTTTAGCAGTATTTAAGTACGATGAAATAGCCGGATATGGTTTTGGTGCTGTTGGTTTAGGTTTTTTTGCTAATGCATGGGTGTTTAACGCCTTAAAAGGAAGAGTTTAAAAAATAAGTTTATGGTTTGTAGTTTATTCATTGATAAATTCTAATCAAACTTCAAATCATGAAATTATAAAATCAAATTATGGAAAGATTGAAAAGTTTGAAGATTTAGAGGTTTGGCAAAGAGGAAGGTTGATTTATCAATATGTTGAAGAACTCTTTCTAAAATCGAACTTATCAAAGAATTATAGCTTAAAAGATCAAATGGAAAGGAGTTCTAGGTCAATAATGGATAATATTGCAGAAGGTTTTGATAGAGATGGAAATAGTGAGTTTCATAATTTTTTAAGTTATGCAAAAGGTTCGGCAGGAGAACTAAAGTCATAATCCTATAGAACTTTTGATAAAAAATTAATTAAGAAAAAAGAACAATTTGAAAAATTATCTGAAATGTGTGAAGTTGAAAAGAAAAAATAGGAGCTTTTATGTATTATCTTAGGAATTCAGGTATCAAAGGACAAAAATTTAACAGAAAATCGTAACCCCAAAAACTATAAACTCCAAACAACAAACTATAAACAATAAAACAAATGAGCGACGATAAAAAAGTCATTTTTTCAATGAATAAGGTCTCTAAGACCTACCAAAGTACAGGAAAACAAGTTTTAAAAGATATTTATTTAAGTTTCTTTTACGGAGCTAAAATTGGTATTTTAGGTTTAAACGGTTCAGGTAAATCTACCTTATTAAAAATTATAGCAGGAGTAGAAAAAAACTACCAAGGTGACGTTACTTTTTCTCCAGGATATAAAGTAGGCTACTTAGAGCAAGAACCTAATCTAGATGAGAATAAGACAGTGATGGAAGTTGTAAAAGAAGGAGTTGCAGAAACAGTTGCCATCCTTGATGAATACAACAAAATCAATGATATGTTTGGTTTAGAAGAAGTATATTCTGATCCTGATAAGATGGAAAAGCTGATGAATCAACAGGCTGAGTTACAAGATAAAATTGACGCTTCTAACGCATGGGAACTTGATACAAAATTAGAAATAGCCATGGATGCGTTACGTACACCAGACGGAGATAAGAAAATTGGAGTATTATCAGGAGGAGAGCGTCGTCGTGTAGCTTTATGTCGTTTGTTGTTACAAGAACCAGAAATTTTATTATTAGATGAACCTACCAACCATTTAGATGCAGAATCTGTACACTGGTTAGAGCATCATTTAGCACAATATAAAGGAACCGTAATTGCTGTAACGCACGACCGTTACTTCCTAGATAACGTTGCAGGATGGATTTTAGAGTTAGATAGAGGAGAAGGTATTCCATGGAAAGGAAATTATTCATCTTGGTTAGACCAAAAATCACAACGTTTAGCGCAAGAAAGCAAAACAGCATCTAAGCGTCAAAAAACGTTAGAACGAGAGTTAGACTGGGTTCGTCAAGGAGCAAAAGGTCGTCAAACAAAGCAAAAAGCCCGTTTGAAGAACTATGAAAAATTAATGAGCCAAGACCAAAAGCAAACGGAAGAGAAATTAGAAATTTACATTCCTAACGGACCACGTTTAGGAACCAATGTGATTGAAGCTACAGGCGTTTCTAAAGCTTATGAAGATAAATTATTATATGAAAATCTAGAGTTCAATCTTCCGCAAGCAGGAATCGTAGGTATTATTGGTCCAAACGGAGCAGGTAAAACTACTATTTTCAGAATGATAATGGGAGAAGAAACTCCTGATGCAGGAAATTTTAAAGTAGGGGAGACAGCTAAAATTGCCTATGTTGATCAATCACACTCAAATATAGATCCTGAAAAATCTATTTGGGAGAACTTCTCAGAAGGTCAAGATTTAGTGATGATGGGAGGTAAGCAAGTAAACTCTCGAGCTTATTTAAGTCGTTTTAATTTTTCAGGAAGTGAGCAAAATAAAAAGGTAGCAACCTTATCAGGAGGAGAACGTAACCGTTTGCATTTAGCAATGACCTTAAAAGAAGAAGGTAACGTATTGTTATTAGATGAGCCTACGAATGATTTAGATGTGAATACTTTACGAGCTTTAGAAGAAGGTTTGGAGAATTTTGCTGGATGTGCTGTGGTAATTTCGCATGATAGATGGTTTTTAGATCGTGTTTGTACGCATATTTTGGCTTTTGAAGGAGATAGTCAAGTATATTTCTTTGAAGGTTCTTTCTCTGATTATGAAGAAAACAAGAAAAAACGTTTGGGAGGTGATTTAATGCCAAAACGTATTAAATACAAGAAGTTAATCAGATAAATTTATTATCTAATATTTTATAAAAATAAAACTCGAAGTTAGCAGCTTCGAGTTTTTTCTTTTTCTATAACAATTGTCCCCTCAATGCAAAACTGTTTAGTAGATAGTTTTTCATAGTATGATAGTTTATGTTAAAGTTTTCTTAAATACAATTATCATGCCGAAATTATAAACTTTTTTTGTCTTTATTGATTAATCCGTGGCTTTAAAGAGTTTTTACTGTTAATGAGTAGGTTTGTTGTGTGTTTTTCTTAAAATAAACCCTTTAAAGGGTAGAAAGTAATTTCTATTTATTAATAACTTTGTATCAAACAACACCTTTGTATGAGAAAAAGTATTCAATTGATTGTTCTATTTTAGGACGAGACAATTCAAATATAAAAAAGCCTCACCAATATATGGTGAGGTTTATAAGTATTTATATTTTATAAGTTTAGTAGCATCTTTCAAAGTAGCCATCAACACAGCAATATGGAACATCAGTAATACAGTGTACTGGAGAAGGATATTGACTGTTACAGGCTAAACCTTCTCTAGGGCATATACTAGTAATTCCACCAGTAATAGATTTTTGTTCAGAAGCTTTTAAGACAGACCCCATATTTGAAATATTTTTTAACATAATCATAAATTTTAAAGTTGATATAAATTTATGTAATAGGTCTCAACTAAACTTTAAAAAAGCCGTAATAAAAGTAAGGGAATTACGTACTTTTTTAACTATGAAAAGCAGCATTATGAACTAGTTTTCCTCCACAACTTTTACATTGTCCTGAATTATCTGAACCAACAGTACAACCGTTAGAACAAGTATAATGATATTGTCCAGCTGCATTTGGCCCAGAAGTGGGTGGTGTTGCAGGTGTTGATATTGGTGAAGTTTTGTTTTGGGTATTATGAAAGCCTTGGTTATGAGCAAGAGGAGTTTTACAAACAGGACAAGAAGTGCCTTGAACACTTGAAGTTCCTCCTTTACACTTTTTAGGACATATATAATGTGCGCCTCCAATAATATTAACAGAATTATTGTTATTATTTGGAAGTTGAGGAGTTGGACGTTCGCTAAAAGGAATTGTTAGTGGATTTACAGGTGCTTTCTTTTCTTCTGTTTTGCAAGAATAAAAACAACATAATAATACGAGTATAGGGAATATTTTTTTCATATTCAAATATAAAAAAACCTCGTCAAAAAAGACGAGGTTTTAACTATATAAAGTTTGTGAATCTTATAAGTGAATTACTTCATCATAAGCATCAGCTACAGCTTCCATAACAGCTTCACTCATAGTTGGGTGTGGATGAATTGCTTTTAATACTTCATGACCAGTAGTTTCTAATTTACGACCTAAAACAGCTTCAGCAATCATATCGGTAACACCAGCACCAATCATATGGCATCCTAACCATTCACCGTACTTAGCATCGAAAATTACTTTTACAAATCCGTCAGGAGTTCCAGCAGCTTTAGCCTTACCAGATGCAGAGAACGGGAATTTACCAACCTTTAATTCGTAACCTTTTTCCTTTGCTTGCTCTTCAGTTAAACCAACAGAAGCAATCTCAGGAGTAGCATAGGTACAACCAGGAATATTTCCATAGTCAATAGCTTCAGTATGTAAGCCCGCGATTTTTTCAACACAGGTAATTCCTTCTGCAGAAGCAACGTGAGCAAGTGCAGGACCAGGAGTTACATCTCCAATTGCATAGTATCCAGGAATGTTCGTTTGGTACCAATCGTTTACTAATATTTTATCTCTATCAGTAATAATACCTACATCTTCTAAACCGATGTTTTCAATATTAGTTTTAATACCAACTGCTGATAATACAATGTCTGCTTCTAAAACTTCTTCTCCTTTTTTAGTTTTAACGGTAGCTTTTACTCCGTCACCAGAAGTATCAACAGATTCTACAGAAGAGCTAGTCATTACTTTTATTCCCGCTTTTTTGAAAGAACGCTCCATTTGTTTAGAAACATCTTTATCTTCTACAGGAACAATCGTTGGCATAAACTCAACCACAGTTACATCAGTCCCCATTGAGTTATAGAAGTGTGCAAATTCAACTCCAATAGCACCAGAACCTACAACAATCATAGATTTTGGTTGTTTTGGTAAACTCATTGCTTCACGGTATCCGATAACTTTTTTACCATCTTGTGGTAAGCTTGGTAATTCACGAGAGCGAGCACCTGTAGCGATAATAATATTGTCTGCTGAATATTCAGTTACGTTACCATCTTTATCGGTAACATCAACTTTTTTTCCAGTTTTTACTTTACCAAAACCATCGATGATATCAATTTTGTTTTTCTTCATTAAGAATTGAACACCTTTGCTCATTCCTTCAGCAACACCACGACTACGCTTAATAACTGCTTCAAAATCTTTATCGATTGCTTCTGCCTTTAAACCGTACTCATCAACATGTTTTAAGTAGTCATATACTTGAGCAGATTTTAATAATGCTTTGGTAGGAATACATCCCCAGTTTAAGCAAATTCCACCTAAGTTTTCCTTTTCAACTACAGCGGTTTTAAACCCTAATTGAGAAGCTCTAATAGCTGTTACATAACCTCCGGGACCACTTCCGATTATTAGTACGTCGTATTTCATGTTGTTTACTTTTTACTTGTTGTTTGTTAATTATTACATTCTTTCAGGAACCTGAATTCCTAATAAATTGAATGCTGATTTTATCGTGTCAGCTACTTTTTTAGATAATTGAACTCTAAATACTTTTTTATCTTGATTTTCTTCTCCTAAAATTGATACGTTTTGATAGAGTGAGTTAAATTCTTTTACCAAATCATAGGTGTAATTAGCGATTACTGCAGGTGAGTAATTACTAGCTGCTTGCTGAATTACTTCAGGGTACAATTCTAATTGTTTGATCAATTCTTTTTCTTTCTCGTGTAATTCTACAGAGACAGGAGCAGAGTAATCAAAGTCAGATTTACGTAAAATCGATTGAATCCTTGCAAAGGTATATTGTATGAACGGACCTGTATTTCCTTGGAAATCTACCGATGCTTGTGGATCAAACAAAATTCTCTTTTTGGGGTCTACCTTTAAAATGAAGTACTTTAAAGCACCTAATCCAATAATTTTATATAATTCTTCTTTTTCTTCGTTTGAATACCCTTCTAACTTCCCTAATTCTTGAGAAATTTCACGAGCAGTGTTCGTCATTTCATCCATTAAATCGTCGGCGTCAACTACGGTTCCTTCACGAGACTTCATTTTTCCTGAAGGTAAATCCACCATTCCGTAACTTAAATGGAATAATTGTTTAGCCCAAGAGTATCCTAATTTTTGTAAGATTAAGAACAATACTTTAAAGTGGTAATCCTGTTCGTTACCTACGGTATACACCATTCCGTTTACATCAGGAAAATCTTTAGAACGTTGAATGGCAGTTCCAATATCTTGTGTCATGTATACTGAAGTTCCATCCGAACGTAACACTAGTTTTTCGTCTAGTCCTTCGTCAGTTAAATCACACCAAACAGAACCATCTTCTTTTTTGAAGAAAACTCCATTTTTAAGACCTTCTTCAATAATATCTTTTCCTAATAAATAAGTATTGCTTTCGTAGTATAATTTGTCAAAGTTAACACCGATGTTTTCATAAGTTACGTCGAAACCTTTGTATACCCATCCATTCATCATTTCCCAAAGGGCAACAACGTCTTTATCTCCTGCTTCCCATTTACGTAGCATTTCTTGTGCTTCTAAAAATAATGGAGCTTGTTTTTTAGCATCGTCCTCAGAAACTCCTTCAGCAACTAACTCAGAAATTTCTTTTTTATACTCTTGGTCGAATTTTACATAGTAATTTCCAACCAGTTTATCACCTTTTAATCCTGTAGTTTTAGGAGTTTCACCGTTTCCATACTTTTCCCAAGCCAACATCGACTTACAAATATGGATACCACGATCATTAATAATTTGTGTTTTATATACTTTATGTCCAGCAGCTTTTAAAATCTCAGCAACCGAATATCCTAATAGCACATTACGAACGTGCCCTAAGTGTAAAGGCTTGTTTGTGTTTGGAGAAGAATACTCTACCATACGAGCATCTGTTTCATCTTCTTTTACAAAACCGTAGGTCGCATCAGCTGCAATTTCATTAAAAAAGTTCACGTAAAAAGAGTCATCAACTACCAAGTTTAAAAAACCTTTTACAACATTGTAGTTAGTAATTTCGTTGATGTTTTCAACTAAATACTTACCTAAATCTTCACCAATTTGAACAGGATTTCCTTTTTTGTACCGTAGTAAAGGGAAGACAACAACAGTAATGTCACCTTCAAAATCTTTACGGGTTGCTTGAAATTCTACACTTGGAATTTCTACATCATACAAGGCTAAAAATCCTTCTTTTACTTTCGTTTCTATTAACGATTGAATATTCATTGGTTCTTTTTAATTGTCGCACAAAATTAGTGTTTTTAATTTTTTCTTCCCACGATTTACCATAGGATTTTTTAAGACACAATAATGTTAGACTTCAAAGGTGCTTTCGTACCTTTGCGCTATGGATAAAGACCTTGAAAACTTACCAAAATTAGCAAAAGACGCTTTACAAGAAAATAAGAAGTATTTTCAACGATTAAAGAGAAGAACACCCAAACGTTTGGATTTATTGATGCAGGAGTTGCATGAGGAAGAATTTGAACGTACGGATTGTTTAGAATGTGCAAATTGTTGTAAAACGACTTCACCGATATTTACCGAAAAAGATGTAGAGCGTATTGCGAAGCATCTAAAAATGAAGGTGATTGATTTTACCAATCAATATTTACAGCGAGATGAAGATAATTTCATGGTCTTACAATCGGCACCGTGTACTTTTTTAGATGAGCGAGATAATACTTGTTTTATTTATGATGTTCGCCCGAAAGCTTGTTCTGAGTATCCACATACCAATCGAAAAAAGTTTATCCAGATAGCAGATTTAACGATTAAAAACACGGAAGTTTGTCCTGCTACGTATAGAATAGTAGAGGAGTTGAAAAAACGTTTACCACAATCGGGAAGTTCTAAAAAATAAGTTGTTATGGATATTTTTTCTATTTTTAGGAAAAATATATCATAGTGGAAACTCTTATACATTATTTTGAAACCATTCCTTCTAGTCACAGAAGTATTATTTTAGTAGGCGGAATAACCTTTTTTTGGTTATTGGAGGGTGCTATGCCTTTATTTGGCTTTAAGTACAATAAATGGAAACATGCATGGCCTAACTTGTTTTTTACAAGTACTACCATAATTATCAATTTTGCACTGGCTTTTCTTTTACTAAAAACTGCAGATTGGGTACAAGCGAATCATTTTGGATTGATTAATTGGCTTCCTAAAATGCCATTATGGTTGTATGTGTTATTAGGAGTTTTGTTCTTAGATTTCTTTGGAGCATATCTGGCACACTTAGTAGAACACAAAGTAAAACCTTTATGGATGGTGCATTTAGTACACCATTCTGATCATAAGGTAGATACAACTACAGCAAATAGGCATCATCCAATAGAAAGTGTAATCCGTTTTACATTTACATTGCTAGGTGTTTTTTTAGTGGGAACACCAATAGGTATAATTATGCTATATCAATCTATGTCGTTAGTGTTTACGCAACTAACACATGCTAACATTAAAATGCCTAAGAAATTAGACAAAGTATTAAGTTACGTTATTGTTTCGCCTGACATGCATAAAGTACACCACCATAACATATTACCTTATACCGATTCCAACTACGGGAATATTTTTTCTATTTGGGATCGATTATTAGGAACGTACATGGAGTTAGATAGAGAAAAAATAGTGTATGGAGTAGATACGTTTCCGGATGAAGAAAAAAATTCTAGTTTAAAAGAGCTACTTAAACAGCCTTTTCAAGGATACCGTAAACCAACTAATTTAAGGTAATTATAATAGAATAAAAAAGAAACGAGCCTAGGCTCGTTTCTTTTTTATTCTATCCTGCTTTTATAGGTGTTCCTTGAGAATCTATTACGTTTGGTGCACAAACAATACCATCGCCTGATACATCAATACTTGATTGATAATTGTCACTTGTTCCAACTGCAGAATCCCAACATAAGTATGGATAAATTTCATTGTTTTCGTTTATACCTCCTTTAATTTTTTTTTGACTTAAAGTGTTCAACTCTAAAACACCGCTTAACTTTAAAATCTTTTTTAACATAGTTTTTATTTTGATTTATAAGTTGGCAAAACTATACGTGAAAGACAAGAGAAAATCTAGGTTTTAGACTGTATTTAATAAAGGAATAAACACTTTATTTATATAGGAAATAAATTAATGTATTTAGCAATACTAGGAAAGGAAGAGTAAAAGTAGTTTTACCTAAAGGGTGTTTTTCTTGCAGTGTAAATAATTGTTAACCTGATGATTATGTTTTATTTTTCGTGTATATTTGAGTTTGTAATTAACCCCGAAAACTATTATTTTATGAAACGACTACAAAACTTTGTACTTGTAGGTATCGCTTTTATGATGCTACAAGCATGTCAAAATGAAGACACTGCAAATGAATTATTAAACGACAAAAACTTAGAGGTAAAACAAGCTCGTCTGTACAACCCACCATGGGTATATGTTATGGATTGGCGTTTTAGTAGAGGAACTTGTACTACAGGCCCAGGAGTGTGTTTTAAAAATGATTATGGAGATATACTTGTATATGGAAATGCTAGTTCAGGCTCATCAGAAGAAGTAAAAGAAACTTTTATAAAACTTATGGAAGGAAATAATGATGAAGATAATGGAGTGATAGCATTTAGGAATGAAGAAGAGTCAGTGCGATTAGTATTTTCAAGAAGTTTAGAAGAGGAAGGTTTCATTATTTCAGAAGATGTAACTCTAAGAGAAAACGTTGCAGCAAAGTTAGGTAAAACTAATATTGTTTTACAAGCAGGTAAATACGTTGTAGATTATTCACGTTTTAAAAACGGAGAGGTTTTAATACCTGTAAAAAATTAAAAAACTAACTAATCAAACTAATAAACTCTTAGTAAAAGACTAAGAGTTTTAAAAAAATAAGAAAAAATGAAAAAACAAAATTTTTTATGGATAGCAGTGATGTGCTTTACATTACTTTTTAGCTGCCAAAGCGAAAGTATAATTGAAAATGAATCGAAAAATGAAGAAGCAAAATTAGCTAAAGAAAATGTAGTAACTATTAATCACACTTATGATTATTACGGTAAACAATTCAAGGTGTCTTATGTATATAATGAAGAAAGCGGAGAGGTAGTTAAAGCTGAGGGAGATGTGAATCTTGCTCAAGAAATCTTTGGAGATGAAGAAAGAGCTCCAAAATC
Organism: Tenacibaculum sp. 1B UA; assembly: GCF_033978845.1. Lineage (NCBI taxonomy): Bacteria > Pseudomonadati > Bacteroidota > Flavobacteriia > Flavobacteriales > Flavobacteriaceae > Tenacibaculum > Tenacibaculum sp. 1B UA. The sequence goes on along the minus strand of NZ_JAKVUA010000002.1, from coordinate 146,483 downwards.
ATTATTCTTCGATAATCCAGAAGAAGGAAGTACTGATATTAAAGTTAAGGTTTTTGATAATGGAGAAGACTTACAAGAATATGGAGCGAAAGTAGCAGAAGAATTTCCTGGAGATCAAGAAGGAACAGAAGGTAGAGCTGCTAAATGTGATAGCTATGATTTATATGGTACAGGAGACTTCTACTTCTATAAACATGCTTATTATAACTCATATATGAGTGGAATGAGTAGAATGAACCGTTATTATTATAGAGATCATTGGGTAGGAAGTGGTTATAACGACCAATTATCTTCTTTAATTGTAAAAAAACCATGGAATAGAAGAGCTTTGGTGTATTTATACCAACATTCTTGTTATGGAGGAAAAGTAATAGGATTCTATCAAGGAGCAGGGTACACAGGTTTTGGGGTAGCTAATCTTAAATGGTATACTATGTCAGGTTGGTGGTTCTGGAGAAAATCTTGGAACGATCAGGTTTCATCTACTAAAGGATGGGCATGGTAATAGAATAAACTACAACTATTTCGTTGTTTGTAAAATAATAGAAAACCTCAGGAGACTTTTCTTCTGAGGTTTTATAATTGTTTTTGGTTTTTCTGTTTCTCTATTAGCTCCAATATTTTTTTACCTCTAGCTTTACAACCTTTACTTTCATGAAACCCGTTGTGCATTATGATTTAAAATAAAAAAGTTGTTCATTTTACTGATAATTAGTAAATTGTTTTAACTACAGAAAGTTTCTATGCTCATCCTGATAAGGGGTATTGTGCCTCACAAGGTTCAAATTATTATGGCTATAAACTACACGCTGTATGTTCTGTAAGTGGTGTTTTTCAAAGTATAGATTTGAGCCCTGCATCTGTTCACGATGTAAATTACCTTAAAGACATTAAAACACAAATTAACGATTGTACTTTAATTGGAGATAGAGGCTATTTGTTTGCAAAAATTCAACTCAATTTATTTGAAACTTACAACATAAAACTAAATACTCCTATGAGGAGCAATCAATTGAATTACAAAATGCAACCATATATCTTTAGAAAATCAAGAAAAAGAATAGAAACATTATTTTCTCAACTCTGTGATCAGTTTATGATAAGACGTAATTACGCCAACTCTTTTAAAGGGTTTAAGACGAGAATACTATCTAAAATAGCTGCCTTAACAACAATTCAATACATCAATAAATTTGTTTTTGATAGAAATATTAACAATATTAAAATTAGCATTATCTAAAATGCACAACGGGTAAGAAGAGTAATTTTTTATTTCATAGTTTTACTGAAATATACAAAAGCGGCATAAAAAAAGCGAACTAATTGGTTCGCTTAAAAAACTTTTAGTAATGAAACCTAAATTTAAGAATAATAACTAGAACGATAACACTTAATATTGTCTCCGTTTGACTCATTAATACTTGAGTAGTGAGAAAAATACAAGGTTAATCCAATATGTGTAAAATAGCATTCATATTTTTTACTAGGGTCTCCAACTTCTGTTTTGTCTAGTTGTGCACTAGTAGCTGAAGTTGCTAAATTACGCCCTCCTTCAATCTCAATTAGCTCAAATTTTGTTAATTCCTTAACTCCTTTTAAATTTAAAATGTCTTTTTTCATTAATTAATATATTTTATGGTTAACACCTTAAAGATATATTTAAAACAGAGTGGAAGTAGTTATGATTTTCTGAAAAGCCTTTAAGAGTTTCTAATTGGTTAAATTTTTCTTATAATCTATGCTTCTCAATCAACTCCAATATTTTTTTTCCTCTAGCTTTACAACCTTTACTTTCATGAATTACTTTAGTGCGAATTAGGTGTTCTAACTCAGGAAGAACCCAGTCTCTCTGTAAGCCAAATAAATATAAAGTATTCATGGTGTATGCTTTTACTGCTATTTTTTGATCAGTAATCAACCAATCAAATCCAGTTTCTATAATTAAATCAATATCAGTCTCAGTTAGCTGTCCCTTTGTTTTATTAGCTGTTTTAGAAGTAAAAGCAGTTGCTAAATGCTCACAAATTTTTGCACAAGGCCTTACAGCACTATCAAAATGTACTTTAGATATATTTTTTGTAAAAATAGCTAAGAAAGGTGTAATATGTTCAATTCCATTATGTGTACAAATCCATTCCAATACCCAAGCAGCTTTAATAGATAGTTTGTTATCAACATCGAAAGTAATATCAACTAAAAACTTTACTAATTCAGGTTGCTTTAATACAATATTTGCAGCATTATCTCTGTTTACTCTAGCAGGATTATCAACATTTTCTAGCACAGAAATTAAAAAATCAAGACTCATATTGGTATGGTTTATGTAAATTTGAAATGTAAAAGAAATTATAGCATGATAAATATAAAAAGGATATTTTCAACAGGACTTTTATTATCAGTCTTTTTTACAATGGCTGCACAAGCACAAAAAATTAATCAGTTTGATGCAAATGGTAAAAGAGATGGAGTATGGAAAAAGTATTATAACGATAATAAAAATAAAATAAGATACTCAGGTGAATTTAAAAACGGAAAAGAGGTAGGAACATTTAATTTTTACGAACCCAACTCTTACGGAGTGCCTTCTATGACTAAGGAGTTTTCTATAAAGTCAGATAGTGCTTTTGTGCAATTTTTTACTCCAAAAGGAAAAGTAAAAACAAAAGGATGGATGATAGGAAGAAAGAGAGTAGGTAAGTGGACGTATTATTTTTCAGATGGAAAGCTTTTTTCTGAAGAAGAATATGTTGATGGTAAATTAGACGGTGTGCTAAAAAACTACTATAGAAATGGTAAATTAACCGAAGAGAGTATTTATAAAGACGGTAAGAAAAATGGACTTTCTAAGGTTTTTACTGAAGAAGGAGTGATGATTGAAGAAGTGTATTATGTAAATGGTAAATTAGAAGGAGAAGGAAAATACTACGATTTAAAAGGAGATTTAAAAGAAAAAGGGATGTATAAAAATGGTAAAAGAGACGGTAAATGGCAATTTTACATGGATGGAGAAGTTGTTACCGATAAGAGAAAAAAAGAAGCGTTTTCAATTCCTAAAAATTAAACTCTAAATATAGAGAATTTAAATAAGATTCTAAAATAAGGTAATAAACTAAGCCATATCAGAGTCCATCAATTTTAGTAATGAAATCATCAATTATTTCCATCATAAAAATGTTTATTATTTCGTAAATTTGCGGCTTCAAAAGTATAAAATGCAAAGAGTAGTAGTAGGACTTTCAGGAGGGGTAGATAGTAGTGTAACTGCTTATTTATTAAAAGAGCAAGGTTACGAAGTTATTGGCTTATTTATGAAAAATTGGCACGACGATTCCGTAACCATTTCTAATGAATGTCCATGGTTAGAAGATAGCAATGATGCCATGATTGTTGCAGAAAAATTAGGGATCCCTTTTCAAACAGTTGATTTAAGCGAACAATACAAAGAACGTATTGTTGATTATATGTTTAACGAATACGAAAAAGGTCGTACACCTAATCCAGATGTATTGTGTAATCGAGAAATTAAGTTTGATGTGTTTATGGACATCGCATTAAGTTTAGGAGCTGATTATGTAGCTACAGGACATTATTGTAGAAAAGCAGAAGAAATTATTGATGGAAAGCCTGTATACAAGTTGTTAGCAGGAAAAGATACCAATAAAGATCAGTCATACTTTTTATGTCAATTATCACAAGAACAATTGTCTAAAGCATTGTTTCCTATTGGAGAATTGACAAAACCAGAAGTTCGTGAAATAGCTAAAGAAGCAGATTTAATTACAGCCGATAAAAAAGATAGTCAAGGACTGTGTTTTATTGGAAAAGTAAGACTTCCCGACTTTTTACAACAAAAACTACAACCTAAAGAAGGAGATATTGTTCGAATTCCAGATGAATTTGAGCAGTACAATCGTCCAGTTCCAGAATTTGAGAATAAAGAAGAAGAGTTAGCATATTTTTCAACAAAGTTTTCTTATAACAAAGAGGATGGAAAAATAGTAGGAAAACACCAAGGAGCACATTATTTTACAAAAGGTCAGCGTAAAGGATTAGCAGTTGGAGGAACCAAAGAACCATTGTTTGTAATTGAAACTGACGTAGATACCAACATTATTTATACTGGAGAAGGAAAAAATCACCAAGGATTGTATAGAAGTGTATTATTTGTATCAAATGAAGAACTACATTGGGTACGTGAAGATGTAGCTTTACAAACTGGTGAATCTATGGAGGTAGAAGCACGTATTCGTTACCGACAACCATTAGAAAAAGCTACTTTATATAAAGTTGATAACGGAATTTATGTAGAGTTTGAAAATCCACAGTCTGCTATTCAAGAAGGGCAATTTGTTGCTTGGTATACAAATGAAGAGCTGTTAGGTTCTGGTGTTATTTCGTAATTTTTTAATCAATAGAATTCCCCGATGCTTGCGTCGGGTGTAGCGTAAAGATATGTAATTTTGGATTTATGAGTGAGCATATTCATAAAAGCCATAATAAGAGTTTGCTGTTGTATCATTTGGTTTGTCCAATTAGATATAGAAGAAAAGTTTTGAGCGAAGAAGTCTCTGAGACCTTACGAGAAGTTTGTTTAGAAATATCACATCGTTACGAGGCTCATTTTTTGGAGATAGGTTGTGATGAAGATCACGTACATTTTTTGATTCAAAGTGTACCGATGTTATCACCTCAAAAGATAGTTAATACCATAAAAAGCATAACAGGGCGTGAGATTTTCAGATTACATCCAGAAGTAAAGCGATTTTTATGGGGCGGTAAATTTTGGACAAGTGGTTATTACATCAATACTGTTGGTCAATATGCGAATGAAGAGGTTATAAAGAAGTACGTTCAAGGTCAAGGAAAAGGACAAGAGTATCAAAAGATACACAAGTCACAGCTTAAATTGTTTTGATACCTCGTACCCTTGGGTCGAGGTAGTTCATTACATAAGAATATAAATATATAGCCTCGATTTTTTCGAGGTTTTTTTGTGCTTCCTAGCTAATGATTGTACATTTACGCTATGCAAAACAGAATTACCAAATTATTTAATATACAATATCCAATTATTCAAGGAGGAATGATTTGGGTTTCAGGATGGAAGCTAGCTTCTGCAGTGTCAAATGCAGGTGGATTAGGATTAATTGGAGCAGGATCTATGTATCCAGAAGTACTTCGTGAACACATTCAAAAATGTAAAAAAGCAACAGACAAACCTTTCGGGGTAAATGTGCCAATGTTGTATCCTGATATAGAAAAAATCATGGATATTATCGTTGAAGAAGGAGTGAAAATTGTGTTTACTTCCGCAGGTAATCCAAAAATATGGACCTCTTTTTTAAGGGAAAAAGGAATTACGGTAGTTCATGTGGTAAGTTCAGTAAAATTTGCCTTAAAAGCGGAAGCAGCTGGAGTAGATGCTGTAGTTTGTGAAGGTTTTGAAGCAGGAGGTCATAACGGACGTGAAGAAACTACTACGTTTACGTTAATTCCTATGGTAAAAGAGCAAGTTAAAATTCCAGTAATTGCCGCAGGGGGAATAGGTTCGGGTAGAGGAATGTTAGCAGCAATGGTGTTAGGAGCAGATGGAGTGCAAATAGGAAGTCGTTTTGCTGCGACTATAGAATCTTCAGCGCATGATAATTTCAAGAAAACGATTGTAGATGTAAAAGACGGTGGCACACAATTAACATTAAAGGAGTTAGCACCTGTACGTTTGGTAAAAAATAAATTCTTTCAAGAAGTTCAAGAACTATATCAACAAAATCCAACGATAGAACAATTAAAAGAATTGTTAGGACGTGCGCGTGCTAAGAGAGGTATGTTTGAAGGAAACCTAGATGATGGAGAACTTGAAATAGGTCAAGTAGCAGGGCTTATCCATGAAATTAAACCAGCAAAAGAAGTGTTAGAAGCAATTGTAGAAGAATATCAGCAAGTGAAAAAAGAACAGTTGTTTTAATCGCAGGGCGATTATCAATAAAATAGAACGTCATTCCGACGAGGTAGGAGGAGGAATCTTATAAAGATGAGTTATAAACATGCTCTTATCGTACTAACGAGTGAAAATTAAGGTAAAACAAAATAGTAATGCTTAAACAATTAATCAGTATTCTGTTTTTAATTATAGGTATTTACCAGCTATTTAAATTAGTTAACTTAATTGAAAGCAATAAGGAGTCTTTTAAGATATTTATAGGTGATAGTAAAAATAAGTTATCCTATCCAAAAGGTTCAGAGATGTTCTTCAAGTTATTTTTTAGATACTTTTTACTTTTTTTAATTAGCATGTTTATATTTAGTCAACTTGTTTAGCTTTCCTAAAGGAGACGAGAATTAGTAATTAGATTTTTTTAATCAGTACTTTACAAGGATAAATCTAATACTATTTTCAACACTTTTGAGAACTAACAAATTTCTCTTTAATAATTTGAGCAACAGGTTTATTTTCAATCTTGCTTTCAAGCCACGAAAGGATGTCTAAATATAAAAAAGCTCTTTTTTCATAAGGATGATTCTCATAAACCTTGAGGCGACTGTGTACTTTTTTTAACTCCTTTTTTATTTGATGCGGAAACACATCTCCCAACGCTTTTATAGAAGAAATAAACTCTTTTTGAACCTCTTGTAAATTCTCCATTTTTAGTAAAAAGCGATAGGTATCTTTAAACTGTCGCTCCAAATCATAATCCAATCCACACTCGTAATGAGCAATTAAAGAAAGTACCCTCGCAAAACACTGTAAGTCGTTAGCTACCTGAATATTTTTAGGCTTAATAATCTTATTTAAATATAAAATACATTCCTTGTTTTTACCCATACCGAAGTACAAACAGGCGATTTTATAGTAAAATACGACGATATGATGATTATCAAGACGACTCTTATAACTATTAATCTTATCATTAATAATAGCCACTAAATATTCGCCTTCAGAAAAACTACCCTCTAAGAAGTGTAAGTGCAATTTGTTAGCATAATAATATAGAAAAGTTAAGATTTCAGTATTGCTATTTTGCGGAATACTTTTTTCTTCAATTTCCTTTTCAAAAGCAGAAAGCTCTTCTTTAAACTTATCATAATGCTTTATAAAAAATAAGCTCTCTAATAAGTAGTTTTTCCCTTTTAAATAAAAAACAGGATGCAAAGAAATATTCTTAGTATCATGTTTAAATAAATCTATCCATTTATTAGCATACTTATAACTCTGTAAAAAATCTTGCGTTAAAAAGCTGTGCCACAAATGTGCTTTGTATAACCATAGCTTTTCTCTAAAACCTAGATTTTCATACGTATATTCAGGAAGTTTAGAATAAAAGTAAGTATTCACTCGTTGTAATTCCTCATCATTTTTTACATAACCATTTTTCAACAAAGTTCCGTATAGTTGTATCGACAAGTTTGATAATTTACTGGCGATAACATTTTGCATGCTAAGTCCTTTCGCTTGGATAGTTAACTCGTCAGAACGTGTATCAATACTTCGGGTTATGTATTGACTTTCAATAACCTTTTCAAGCTCAACAATTTCATAAGCAACATTTTTTTCTTCATTTTCAACTGCCATATTTTTTGCTTTGTCAAGCAGTTTTAAACTTTGCTTGTACAACCCTTTTTGATATAAAACTGTAGCAAAATCTAATTGCTCACGTATTTGAATTCGAATATTTTTATGAGCAGGATTCATACGAAGACTAGTTAGTATTTGCTTGTATAAATGAGCTTTTAAGTTAGATAGCTGTTGTTTGCTCACTACACCGCTATCTATAATAGCCTTCTCGTTATAACTTTTCTGTTTTTCAAGCAATTTAAAAAGTGCAAAAAATTTAGCGTCTACATTACCCCCTAAACGACCAACATATAAATTAAACTGACGTTTTTCTGACTTCGATAAAGACTTTATCAAAACAAACAACGCGTCATTTTGTTGGTTGGAGAATGTAATTGTTTTACGCATAACTTTTTGTTTTTCAGTGTTTTATTTTTGTTTTTTATCGTTTTGATATCGTAACTAACCCATTAAAAAAGAGCTTGCTAGAAAAGCCAATATATACATTTGGTTTTTATTTTGATAATCATAGTTAGATTTATGCAAAGCGATAAAATTCAAATTTTCGATACCACATTACGAGACGGAGAGCAAGTCCCAGGATGTAAATTAGATACCCAACAAAAACTAATTATTGCAGAAAGACTCGATTTTTTAGGAGTTAATGTAATAGAGGCAGGTTTCCCTGTGTCCAGCCCAGGAGATTTTACATCAGTACAAGAAATAGCTAAATTAGTTAAAAATGCTACTGTTTGCGGATTAACAAGAGCCGTAAAAAAAGATATTGAGGTAGCAGCTGACGCTTTAAAATTTGCTTACAAGCCTAGGATTCATACGGGGATTGGTACCAGTGATTCACATATTCAGTATAAATTCAATGCTTCGAAAGAAGAAGTAATTAGGCGAGCAAAAGATGCTGTTTCGTATGCCAAAAACTTTGTAGACGATGTAGAGTTTTATGCAGAAGATGCAGGTAGAACCGATAATGCTTTTTTAGCCAAAGTTTGTGAGGAAGTTATAAAATCTGGAGCAACAGTGTTGAATATTCCAGATACTACAGGATATTGTTTGCCTGAAGAATATGGAACAAAAATAAAATACCTAAAAGACAACGTAAAAGGCATTGAAAATGTAATTATTTCTTGCCATTGCCATAACGATTTAGGATTAGCCACAGCAAACTCTATTGCAGGAGCTGTTAATGGCGCGCGTCAAATAGAGTGTACCGTCAACGGGATAGGAGAGCGAGCAGGAAATACGGCTTTAGAAGAAGTAGTAATGATTTTAAAGCAGCATCCATACTTAAACCTTCAAACAGATATTAACACTAAGTTACTGTACGATACAAGTATCATGGTTCGTGAACGTATGGGAATGCCTGTGCAACCTAACAAGGCTATTGTAGGGGCAAACGCTTTTGCGCATAGTTCAGGAATTCATCAAGATGGAGTTATCAAGAATCGTGAAACCTATGAAATTATCAATCCAGCAGATGTAGGTGTAACCGAAAGTGCTATCGTATTAACCGCAAGAAGCGGAAGAGCAGCCTTAGCATATCGCGCAAAAAAGATAGGATATGAGCTAACCAAAATTCAGTTAGATACAGCTTATAAAACGTTCTTACAGTTTGCTGACAGACAAAAAGAAGTAATCGATGAAGACATTCATCAGATTATGAAACAAGTTAATAAAATTTCAAAAATAGCCATAGCTTAATGGGAAAGACATTATTTGATAAAGTATGGGATGCGCATGTGGTAGATACTGTTAAAGACGGACCACAAATTTTATATATAGACAAACATTTAATTCATGAAGTAACCAGTCCACAAGCATTTAACGAGTTAAAAGAACGTAATATTCCAATTGCACGACCAGACAAAACAGTAGCAACAGCCGATCATAATACACCAACCGTAAATCAACATTTACCAATAAAAGACGAACTGTCAAGGCATCAACTAGAGCAGTTAACACAAAATTGTAAGGAAAACAATATCACTTTATACGGATTAGGACATCGATATAACGGAATTGTGCATGTAATGGCTCCCGAGTTAGGAATTACGCAACCAGGAATGACCATGGTTTGTGGAGATAGCCATACATCAACACATGGTGCTTTTGGTACCATTGCCTTTGGTATTGGAACAAGCCAAGTAGCCCAAGTATTTGCAAGCCAATGTTTGTTGTTAGAAAAACCTAAAAGTTTACGCGTAACTGTAAACGGTAAGTTGAAAAAAGGAGTGTTGCCTAAAGATGTAATCTTGTATATCATAGCACAATTAGGAACAAATTCAGGTACAGGATATTTCTGCGAATATGCAGGAAATGTGTTTGAAGAAATGTCTATGGAAGGACGTATGACCGTATGTAATATGAGTATTGAAATGGGAGCAAGAGGAGGCATGATAGCTCCAGATGAAACCACTTTTGAGTATGTTAAAGGACGTGAGTTTGTACCAAAGGGAGAAGAGTTTGATAAAAAAGTAGCCTATTGGAAAACATTAAAGACTGATAAAAGTGCAAAGTTTGATAAAGAATACACTTTTAAGGCAGAAGATATTGAGCCAATGCTTACTTATGGAACCAACCCAGGAATGGGAATAAAAATTTCAGAGAACATTCCCCAATTTAATGATGCTTCCTTTGAAAAATCATTACAATATATGAACTTTAAAAAAGGAACATCATTAATAAATACACCCGTTAACTATGTGTTTATTGGAAGTTGTACTAACTCAAGAATAGAAGATTTTAGAGTTGCAGCAAACTATATAAAAGGAAAACAAAAAGCAGCGAATGTAAATGCGTGGTTAGTACCAGGTTCTCAACAAGTAGCAAAACAAATAAAGCGAGAAGGTTTGCAAGAGGTTTTTGAAGCAGCAGGATTTCAATTAAGACAACCAGGTTGTTCAGCATGTTTAGCAATGAATGACGATAAAATACCAGAAGGAGAATACTGCGTGTCAACTTCAAATAGAAACTTTGAAGGACGTCAAGGACAAGGAGCAAGAACCATTTTAGCAAGTCCGTTAATGGCTGCAGCAACAGCAGTAGAAGGAAAAATTACTGACTTTACAAAACAATTAAACTAATGGATAAATTTGTTAAACTAATAGATACCGCTGTACCATTACCAACGGAAAACATAGATACCGATCAAATTATACCTGCACGATTTTTAAAATCAACCAATAAAGAAGGGTTTGGAGACAATGTGTTTAGAGATTGGCGCTACAATAAAAATGGTAGTTTAAATGAAGACTTTGTTTTAAACAATACAAATTATACAGGAAGCATTTTAATAGCAGGAGATAATTTCGGATGTGGCTCAAGTAGAGAACATGCTGCATGGGCATTAGCAGGCTACGGATTTAAAGTAGTCATCAGTAGTTTTTTTGCAGATATTTTTAAAGGAAATGCACTTAATAACGGAATATTACCAGTACAAGTACCCAAAGAATATTTAGCAAAACTGTTAAAAAAAGTAACAGAATTACCTGATACAACGATTATAGTTGATTTAGAAAACCAAAAACTTAAAACACCAGTTGGTAATGTAGATTTTGAAATCAATCCATACAAAAAGCTATGTATGATAAATGGTTATGACGATATAGATTTTTTAATCAGTAAAAAAGACACAATAACAGCTTTTGAAGCAACAATGATATAAAAAATAAAAAGATGAAGTATAATATTACAGTAATACCAGGAGATGGAATTGGACCTGAGGTAACAGAACAGGCAAAAAAAGTGCTTAAAGCTGTTGGTAATGTATTTGACCATACATTTTTATTTACAGAAACATTAATGGGTGCTTGTGCTATTGATAAAACAGGAAACCCGTTGCCAGAAGAAACTGTTGAATTATGTAAAAAGAGTGATGCTATTTTATTTGGAGCTATTGGAGATCCAAAATACGATAATGATCCTACAGCAAAAGTGCGTCCAGAGCAAGGGTTATTACGTTTAAGAAAAGAGCTAGGATTGTTTTGTAATGTACGCCCAGTAAAAGCGTATGATACCTTAATTCATAATTCACCATTAAAAAAAGATAGGATTGAAGGAACAGATATTACTATTTATAGAGAATTAACTGGAGGAATCTATTTTGGGATTAAAGAGTTAAGTGATGACGGACAGCATGCTTTTGATGGTTGCTCTTATACAGTTGAAGAAATTGATCGAATGGCACATTTAGCTTTTCAAGCAGCTCAAAAAAGACGAAAAAAACTAACATTGGTAGATAAAGCCAATGTACTAGAAACGTCAAGGTTATGGCGTAAAGCAGTAACAGCATTGGCAACACAATATCCAGATGTTGAACTAGATTTCTTATTTGTAGATAATGCTGCAATGCAATTAATTTTAAAACCAAAACAGTTTGATGTAATACTAACAGAAAACCTTTTTGGAGACATTCTTTCTGACGAAGCAAGTGTTATAGGAGGTTCTATAGGTTTGTTAGCCTCAGCTTCAGTAGGAAAAGAAAATGCGTTGTTTGAGCCTATTCATGGATCTTTTCCACAAGCAAAAGGGAAAGATATTGCAAATCCACTAGCATCAATACTATCATCAGCGTTATTATTAAAACACTTAGGGCTACATGCTGAAGCAGATACAATAGAGCGTGCTGTTCAAAAATCATTAGAATTAGGAATAACTACAGAAGATATCAATTCAGAAAACCCGTTTTCCACTAGTAAAGTAGGAGATTTTATAGCAGATTATATCTATAATCAAGAAGATAGTGATATGAACTTCCAAAATATACACATGGGGCAAAGCACCATTATATAAGTAGTAAAAACTATAAATAATTATATAAACTTCCTTTAACTATCATAGTTAAAGGAAGTTTTGTTTGTAAGTAGTTGCTAGCCTGTTTGTTAGTTGTTTAAAACTACCCTTTATTGTTAAATATTTAATACTTTATGATTTTTCTGTTTAAATATTCTTTTTTTTAACATTTTTTTGGGTTTTGTTTTAGGTATTTGAATCTAAAGTGTAGATTTACAGCGAATTATAAAACCCTTCATATTATGAGAAAAACAAAGTTAGCCCTAATTATGGGCTTGTCGGTAGGTGTATTCTTCACCTCATGTTCAAGTGAAAACGAACAAATTAAAGAATCAGATGCTATACTACAATATAGCGATAACCCAGGACTTAAACCTGTACCTCAAGAGGTTGTTGATGCTGCAGCCAAATTGGAGTTAAATGTAGATCATATTCGTTATGATAATTTTTATTTTCCTGACGGAACATCAGAAGTGCGCTTATTTTTAGAAGAAGATGTAGTAATGACAGAAGATCAGTTGTTTGCTATGGCTAAAGCTAAAGATCAATCTGCTCGTCAATACTCAACCAATAATTTAGTGTCTCAAGGTAGAAATATTTCTATTATTGGATATACAGGTGGTGGTGGATATGGTCTTTCTAGTAAAGAGCAAACAGCACTTCAATGGGCAGTAGATAATTACAATAATTTAAGTGGAGTTTCTATTAGCTTTACATTAAGTTTTGGTACCAACTATGATACTAAAGATATGGTGGTATATCATAATCCAACTCAATCTGGAGCAGGTGGTAGCGCAGGTTTTCCAAGTAATGGCTTACCTTATAAGTTTGTACAAATATATGGTTTGAACAGCTACGATACTAATGTTGTTGAGCATGTTATTACACACGAAATTGGGCATTCAGTAGGGTTTAGACATACTGATTGGTTTAGCCGTCAAAGTTGTGGACAAAATAGTAACGAAGGTACGGCAGGTGTAGGAGCTAACCATGTGTCTGGTACACCAACAGGATACGATTCAACTTCAGTTATGTTAGCTTGCTTTAGCTCTAACGAAGACGGAGAGTTTAATGGTAACGATATTACAGCATTACAAAACATGTACTAAGAAATAACTAACCTTAATACATATTTTTAAACCACCGAATTAAAGTCGGTGGTTTTTTGTCTTTATATTACATGTGTAAAAATCTTAGCTACAATTTTCCAGTCAGTATCTATTTTAGTTAACGATAAATAGTCGTAGTAATTATACCCTAACATTGGTACATGTAATTTAGCCATGGCAATTTCCCCCATAATATCAACTCCAATAATTTTCATGTTAAAAGATTCCTTCAAATCATTTGGACTTTGTCTATTAGCAACACCATCAATATAATCTTCAGAACTTTTAAAATAATCAACTCCCTTAATGTCTCCATAAATAGGAGCATTGTTATGAAAGCATACTTTAAGTTTTTCAGTATCTCCATAAAAAATACCCTCAAAGTAGTTCGTTACTAAAAGCTCTATTGCTGTTATATTCTCTTTATACATCTTTTTATTTTTTAAATAGCATGACCAACGGTGTGTCCACCAGCTACATTCATAGTTTCTCCTGTAACAAAATTTGAAAAAGCTAAATAGTAAGCAGCTTCAGCAATATCAGTAACCTCACCAATACGGTTTAACAAGTGTAATCCAGCTAAACTATCAGCATCTTCAATGCCTATTTTATTTTGTAACGGACTTCTAATAATACCAGGAGCAATCGTATTTACTTTAATATTATCATTTCCAAATTCAGCAGCTAACTGTCTGGTTAAGGCATGAATTGCACCTTTGCTAATTAAAGGAGCAGTAGCAGGAAAACCAGCAATAGCATGATCTACCAAAACGGTTCCTATATTTATAATAGCTCCACTTTTTTGTGCTACCATACTAGGAATAACAGCCTGAGAAGCAAAGTAAGTTCCTTTTAAATTTACATTCCAATACAACTCTAAATCACTTTCTTCAACCTCTAAAAAAGGCTTAGGAGCAAAGATTCCAGCATTGTTAATTAACACATCTATAGCGTTAAACTTTTCCAAAGCCAAGGCTACTAATCGCTTACTTGTCTCCTGTTTACTAATGTCTCCAACAAGAAATGCTGCGTTTGAAGGACTTCCTAGTTCTTTATAAGCATTTCGTAAATTTTCTTCGTTAGAAGCATTCATTACTACATTGCATTCTTTTTCAATAAAAAGTTTAGCAATTTCTTTACCAATACCCGTTGAAGCTCCTGTAATAATTACGGTTTTATTTTTCATGAGTCTTATTTTTAGTTCCTAAGTATTGTTTACCATCATGTCCCCAATTACCCATAGGAACTTCTTCAATAACAATATGGGTAGTTGCAGGGTTTTTCTGAAGCACATCAACTAAAAGTTGTGTAGTTCCTTCAATAAGTTGACGTTTTTGTTCTTGAGTTACTTGTTCGTCAGTAATCTTAATATTTACAAAAGGCATAATAATATGTTTTAAAATTATGCTACAAAGTTGCGGTGGATACACAACTCTACACAGGAACTATGTCACACCTTTAAAGTGATGTATGTCACATACAAATAATAAGAAGTACTAAAACTAAGAATTAAGTCTGCTAAGCGTTTCTCTAGAAACGCCTAAATAAGCAGCAATCATTTTTTTAGGAACCCGTTGAAAAAGGGTAGGGTATTGTTCTAAAAGTCGGTCATATCTTTCTTTTGCAGAATTTTGTAAGAGTGATACAATTCTTTTTTGAAGAGCTATTCTGCCCATTTTACTCTTTTTAGCCCAAAATCGTTCCATTTTGTGCATAGAGGCAGTTAGTTTATCACGGTTTTCGTAAGTAATGTATAGTAGTTCGCAATCTTCAATACAGTTAATTGCAGTTTTAGAAGGTAGTTGCTTTACAAATGACTCGTAATCGGTAATCCACCAATTTTCCATAGCAAATTGAAGAATATGCTCTTTACCGCTATCCTCAATAAAATAACTTTTTACACAACCTTTAACTACCCAATACTCTTTATTGGCAGTTTCGCCTTCTTGCAATAAGTATTGATGTTTACGTTTAGTAATAGGCTGAAAAAAACTTAGAATATAGGCAAATTCCTCATCAGTTAAAGGTATAATCTCTTCAATATGCTGTCGTAAAGGATGTGTCATTAAGGCTATACTATTTTTCTTTTTTCTGTATGCAAATATACTTGTAAAGTAAGTAGTATTTAGAAAATGTTTTTGTACATCGTCATTACAGAAATGACGCAAACTAATAGCAAACCCAAACCGTCATTCCGAACGGTAGTGAGGAATCTCATTAAAAGGAGTAACTCTTATTGTAAGTGTTACTACCCAAAAAAGTATTCAAAAGGAAAAGTAAATAATTTAAAAATCAATATGATGAAGTACTATTTAATTAAAAACAAGTTAACCGATGAAACCAACTACTCAGCACGCATATTAACAGAGCGTACTATTAATCAAGATGAGTTGATTGATAAAATGTTGAGCAAACGTAACCTAGTAAGTAAAACCAATATTGTAGCGGTGCTTAATTCTTACTATGAAGAAATTATCGAGTCGATAGAAGAGGGCGATAACATTAACCTACCTTTACTAAACATAGGCTACTCTATTTCTGGAGTTTTTGATACCGAGGAAGATGGTTTTAATCCTGAAACTCATAAACTACACGTAAACCTCAACAGCGGAAAGTTAATCAACGAAATTAAAGACGATATTCCGCTACAAAAAGTAACTGCACCTATTACCAACGCGGTTATTACTAATTTAAAAGATATTACTACAGCAACTACGAATACTACCTTATCTGCCAACGGTTTGTTTGAGCTGAACGGTTTGCGTTTAAAGGTTGCGGGTGACTTACCTGAAGTTGGTTTGTATTTTGTTGCCGAAGATGGTACCGAAACCAAAGTTTCTTATTTAGCACAAAATAGCTATAAGAAGATTATTGGTCAAGTTCCAGCCCTTGCTACAGGTAACTACCATGTTAGAGTTAAAACGCAAGTAACAGGAAATTCTGAACGCTTTTTAAAGGATATTATGGTAGGTGATTCTACATTTAGCCTTACTGTTGCCTAAGTAACAACAGTACTGTTGTTTAATACCAAACACTACTGTTATGTAACAGGCAACAGTAGTGTTTGATGTTTCAAACAAAACCTATATACCATAAAAAGTACGAGCATCTGCTCGTACTTTTTTGTATTTCTTACCTAGTTATAAGTATCGTAGCCAGAGAGGAAAGCCGTAAAACTCAGTGTAACTAAACCTTCAAGTTTTTAATTGAGTTTTGTTGTATCTCGGTTCGTAATAACGTATAATTAATTACTCTTAGCCTTAATAAAATCAGAAATTAAGTAGCTAATATATTTTCCTACTTGTCCGTTAGCTATTTCATCTTTAACAACTGCAGGGGCTCCCTCACAAATATGTAAATAAGAAGCATTTTGTAGTGTTCCAAAATAATGTGTAAATCTACGAGCTTGTTGTGGAGTAAATCCGCTAGGAGTCATGGCACTACTTGGAAAATGCTGTACACAATCCAAATCGATTTCGATACCAAAAGGAGTATTTTCTATAAAGTTTTTAGCACGTTGTAATTCTCCATCAAAAGAAGTAGACTGATATACCTCTAACTCTTCAAACGTGTTGTATTCTAAGTTTAAACTATCATGAATCATTTCAAACACATATTGCGGTGTGTAGTTTTCATGCAACCCGAACATAAAGTAATGGTTGATAAAACCTTCTTGTAAGGCATACGAAAATCCGTTACCACTATGACGATCTTCCAAACGACGTAAATCGGTATGCGCATCTAAGTTAATCACATTTACAGGTTGATTTTTCCCTTCAGAAAGCCCTTTAATATTTCCGTAAGCATTGTTGTGTCCACCACCAATGATAATAGGAGTTTTACCACTCTCAACAATTATTTTAATAAGCTTAGAAAGCTCTTTGTCTATTGCTTTTACTAATAAATCACCTTTCTCTCTGTCAGAAACATCAAAACTATATACATCGTCCAAACAATCTAAATAGCCTAACACAAGGATGTCATTTCCATTAATAAATTGGTTTTGCTGGGTGTTTAAAAACGACTTTAAAGCAGGAACAAAAGCAGTGTGTGCACCACCATTTCCGCCATTCATACGAACACCAATATCTTCTGGAACTCCTAAAATAACAAAAGAAGCAGAGGAATTTTTAAGTTCTGATTGTAGGTCTTTTTTAGAGTCGATAACCGCAACGCACTCTCCTAATTTTGTTTCTCCTTCACGAGGAGCTACAAATTCTTGTATGTCTTTTTCGTTGAATATTGTTAGCATATTGTTGTATTGTCATTCCTGCGTAGGCAGGAATCTTTTTGTTAGTTATACCAGTTTTTAGCTAAATCATCCCAATTAGGGTTCTCTTTAATTACTAAGTTTATTTTCCATGCTCTTTTCCATTTTTTCATGTTTTTCTCTCTTTTTATAGCTTCCTTAATAAATTGGTGCTCTTCAAAGTAAATCAATTTATCCAGGTTGTATTTAGAAGAAAAACCTTTTACAAGTTTGTTTTTATGTTCAAAGATTCTTCTTTCAAGATTGTTAGTAACACCTATATATAAAACCCCATCTTTTTTATTAGTGATGATATAAATATAATATTGATGATTTGTTTTGTGCATCCTTTAATACCTTCTAAGAGATTCCTGCCTACGCAGGAATGACAAACGTTGTTAAAACGTCATTTTGAACTGGAGTGTAACTAAAGGAGAAACCTCAAGAATGTTCGTAACTCACCTTAATGAGATTATACGTTATTACTCGGAATGACAGTGTGCAATTTACACCTCTTTTCCGTTGATAAACACTGAATCAATTAAGTTACTTCCGAAGGAATACGGTAAAAACCCATACGAAGGAATCTCTTTAGTAAGGATTAAATTCGCTTTTTTTCCTTTGGTAATACTTCCAACCTCATCAGATAAATTCATTGCATAGGCTCCGTTAATGGTTGCTGCATTAATAGCCTCTTCTGGTGTCATTTTCATTTTAATACAAGCCGTTGCTACTACAAAGTTCATGTTTCCTGATGGTGTAGACCCTGGGTTGTAATCGGTAGCTAAGGCTAACGGCAACCCTGCATTTATAATATCACGAGCAGGGGTGTACGGAATACTTAAAAAGTACGAACAAGAAGGTAAGGCAACAGGCATGGTTTGCGTTCCTTTCAACGCTTCAATATCTTCTGTATTCATTACTTCTAAGTGATCTACCGACAACGCATTGTGTTTTATACTTACTTGTACACCACCAATAGTTGTAAATTGATTTACGTGTACTTTTGGTGTTAATCCGTATTGTTGCGCAGCGGTTAAAATTCTGTCAGTATCTTCTACTGAAAAGTATCCCGTTTCGCAGAAAGCATCTACAAAGTCTGCAAGCTTTTCTTTGGCAACTTTAGGCAACATTTCCTCAATAATTACATTGATGTATCCTTCTCTGTTGTTTTTGTATTCAGTAGGGAAGGCGTGTGCCCCTAAAAAAGTAGCTTTTATAGGGATGTTGTAGTTTTCACGTAGCTTTTTAATAACACGTAACATTTTTAACTCAGCATCTACGGTTAAACCATAACCTGATTTTATTTCAACAGCACCAGTACCTAAAGCAATTACTTCTTCTAAGCGTTTTGCCGATTGTTGGTACAACTCTTCTTCTGAAGTTTCTTGTAACTTCTTTGCCGAATTTACAATACCACCACCACGATTGGCAATTTCTTCATAACTCAAACCATTAATTCTATCTACAAACTCTTGCTCACGATTACCCGCATATACAATGTGTGTATGAGAATCGCACCAAGTAGGCAACATCATTTTACCAGTACAATCCACCGTTTTATCAGCAGAAATAGGGGCTTTTTTCATGCTACCATAATCGGTAATAATACCATTTTTAACCAATAAAAAAGCGTTTTTTATGGTAGGTAAAATACTCATGGCAGCTCCAGATACTTTTTTAGTACTTGTTTCTCTAATTTGTATTAATTCTTTAATGTTTATGAATAAAGTTGTCATGTTGAATGCTTAAATTTGTTAGACAAACTTACGGTAAAAACTACAATTTATGATACATTTTTTAGGAGTGATTTGCGTTTTAATTCTCTTTTTTATCTCGTTAATTCACGTTTATTGGGCTTTTGGTGGAACTTTATGGGTAGATGCTGTCATACCTACTAAAACAGCAAATGAAAAAGCGATAAACCCACCTAAAGCACTAACTTTTGTAGTAGCTATAGTAGTAGGTGCTTTTGCGGTTGTGTATGCAGAAAAAACACAACTATTTACGTTACCTTCAATGCCTACATGGCTACAAAACTATGGGCTTTATGTTGTAGCTAGTATTTTTCTCATTAGAGCTATAGGTGATTTTAAGTATGTAGGCTTTTTTAAGAAAACCAAGGCAACAGAGTTTGCCGTAAACGATACCAAGTTTTTTTCTCCATTGTGTTTGTTTTTAGGAGTGGTTGGGTTGTTAATAGCGTTTTCGTAACTAGTTTTGTACTAGTAATTATTTTTATATGGTATTGTAGTTTTTATTCCTTTATCAATTTAAACAATTCAAAAGCATCAGCTTTTGGTTGGTATCCGACTTTTTCTTTTGATTCCGTTATATCTAATCGTTTATATCTGTTATCTGAAATAGCATTCAAAACTTCATATTGTATGTTTTCTGTTTCAATGCATCCAACTAATAACTGATTAAAGTCATCAGGGTGTAAAAAAGCACTTAAATCTCTTGCGTTCATTTCTGTAAAGTCTTTTGGAAATTCGTAGGCTCCAATTCGCAAACAAATTGCAGAAATTCCATTATTATACGCGTGATAAGCGGCTAAAGCTTCTCCAAAGCATTTTGAAACTCCATAAATGTTTTTGGGTTTTACGAGCATATTTTTGTTTACTTGAATATCAGTTGGGTAACTTTCAATAGTTTGAGCACTGCTTGCAAAAATTAGTTTTTTACATTTTGCTTTTACGGCTGCTTTAAATATATTTTGAGTTATTTTTATATTCGTCTCCAAAATTTCATCTGATTCAGAAATTGGGTCAACTATTCCAGCTAAATGGATTACAATATCAACTTCTTTACATAGCTTTAAGCAAACAGAAAAGTCCATCAAATCCGCTTTTTCAATTTGAACTTTGTCGGTAAAAATTCCGTTACTTGTAACAATATCTGCAACGGTTATTTTATATTTATGTTCAAAGTTTTGGACAAAATGCTTTGCTATTTTTCCAAATCCTCCAGTTATTAGTATTTTTTTTATCAAACTCTATATGTTTCTTTAAATTGGTTACAATGGTTAGTATAAGAAAAGTAAGGGACAAAAAAAGTACTTACTTTTCGTTTAGAACTTAGCTAACTTTACAATTATATCGTTATATTTTTTTAACCTGAAGAGTTTCTACTTGCACTTTCATTAATTTATATAATATTCAATTTTTTGGCTTGTAGGTAACTCGTATATATTGTTTATATGATTGTATATGCGGACAGTTAGCAATTTTTACTCTTCCAAATATAAAAAATAAACACAAGAAAGGATACAACTTTTATAGGTACAACATCTTATATCTAAGAAGAGTAACTTCAAGAAAGTAAAAAGATAAAAATAGGTGTGTGTAGAAAAATGTTTGTTAATAGAGTATGTTGTGCTCTTTTAAAAATATTGTACATCAGTTAATTATGTGTTTTTTCTTTTATACATGTAAAACATGTGTTCGTGATTGATTATCAATCGTTTACTACCTTTTTTTTAAGCCATGTTTATTAATTTCTCAACTTTATAACAACAAATAATATGAAATAATAAGAGCAGTAGGGGACTTTAAAAAACTGAATTCGTACTCAGGTAAAGCCTAAAGGTTTGTTAGATATATAATGTATTTAATTAGGTTTTTAATCTGATGTCGAGAATAACTTAATAAACATTAAATACAATATATTATGAAAAACTCTCAATTCCCCTACGGCATTAACGCTTGGATCTTTTTAAATGAAGATGAACCACCTAAGACAAACTATAATAATCCTGATAGTTGTTTTCAATCACTTATTAAATACAACGTATATAACAGTGTATCATCTCTTGGAATTGCTTTTTTTGAGGTAGTTCCGGCTACTAAAGGTACTACCATTAAAATAGGTGACTCATCACACCCAGGTGGACTTACAAATCAAGATTATTTGAATTCTGTATTGAAGGATGCCCGACAAGTGAATCCGAATATTAAGTTTTTAACAACCATGGTTTATTCGGGAGATAACACACTAGCTTCAATTTTTTCATCTGGTGGAAACGAACAAGAAGAAGCAACTAATTTTGCAACTAATTTGGTAGCTTACTTAAAAGAGACTGGTATGAACGGATTGGACGTTGATTGGGAAGGTGATGTGTCTACACGCATGACTCAATCTCAATTTAAAATCTTGTTTTCTACGATTCGCTTAGTGTTTGATAAGCAGCCAGTAAAGTATTATTTGTCGTTTACTCCTGCATGGCCAACAAATTCGATTGATTATTCTACTGTAAATAACGCATTTGATTTTGTATCACCACAGTTTTATGATGGTATGCCATTATATGAATTTATAAGTGCTGGAATATCGCCAGAGAAAATTGGTTATGGTGCGCAATTTGAACCGGGAAATGCAGCACCTAACTCTAGTGCTCAACAAGTTTGGAGTGAGGTTTTTGATGGGTTTACTAGTAACGGGGGTTCTTATGATTATCAAGACATTTTTATGTGGCGTTTCAACTCTGGAAACTTCCAGTTTGAGCAAGCCCAATTTATGATTCTTAATCAGTTAGCCAATCCATTACCAAGTAACGCATTTGACGATACTCCGATAGTTGGCGCTGCGGGGAATCCAAACATTACTCAAATGACGATTCGTTCAGGTGATGTACTTGATGCTATCCAAACGGTAAATACAGGAACTGGACCTTATAATACGGGTACTCAAGGTAATAATAAAGGTGTGTTTACTTTGCTACAGCATGGTGGAAATAGTGGAGTAGCTAAAACGATAGATATACCGTTAAACGACCCAATTGTGGCTATTTCTGGTTATACGGACGTGTGGTATGGTTGGCAATGTGTATCACAAATAACTTTAACAGGTAAAAGCGGGGCTTCTTATGGTCCTTTCGGAACTATGAGTGATTCAGTTATGCAAACACCTTTTAAACAGTCTGCTGAGGCAGGACAAAGTTTAGTAGCGTTTAAAGGATCTACTATAACAGTTCCGCTGGCAAATGGTAGTTATACTGAAGTTATTGCCAGCTTAAATGCTGTTTTTGCTAAGCCTTTTGTGGCTCAGGAAATAAACGAAAAGACGCTTTCTATGTAAGAGTATATAGGATATTCAAAAATAGCATAAATAAAATAGGCTATGTGTCTTTAAAGCGGCACATAGCCTTTATTAATACAGTTTACTCTCTAAAAAATAAGTAAATATTGTTTTGGTTTATTGGCTTCCAGTTTTTAGCATGGAAACTGTTTTCTCTCCAGTAAATTATAAGATTTATATGGTCTATTTTTACAGAATCCTTTGTTTGTGTTAATAGGTTTAAAGTGTCTTTACTTTGAGTAATTCCGTTCATTTTAAAATGACCATCTATTTCTGAAATAAAGTCACTTAATTCTTCAATTCTTTTAATTTCAACCTGTTCACTATCAGCATTGGTAAGTTTATCCCATTTGTCTTCTAATTGTTTTTTTGAGTTACAGCCTAATAAACTTAAAGAGAAGAATGCGATTAGTAATGTGTTTGTTATTCTCATTTTATACTTTTTTCTTTCTAAATTTCTGTCTAAAATTAAAAATACCTATACCATTAGAATCATAATCTCTAATTATAAGTTCAGTAGGGGTTAACTTTTCGATAATGTAATCTCGATTTCCTAATTTTAGGATAGAGTCTTTTTTTTGATACCTAAAACTCAATTCACCAATTGATTCTTTACCAGTAAAGTCTGGTTTTAACTCGATTATTAGTCCGTCACAAGAATATTCAAATTCCTCTCCGCTAAGTAAATTGGTGCCTTTTTTGGTTCCGTCTTCAAGTTCTTTATGATAACATTCCTACTTTCCAGTTAAGTTATTAGAATTTTGTTGAAATTCTAAAGAAGAAGCCAAAAAAGTTATAATGATTATTGTTAAGGTTTTCATTTTTTTTAATATGTGTTAACTTATTTATATACAGTGTAAAACCATAATACAGCCTTAAAAAAGTAGAATAATTAGAGGGCATAGCAATTTCACTCTCCCAAATATAAAAAAAGGAAGATAAAATAGTGTAACTTTTTTATTGGGACGACACCCCAAGCCTAATCGGGACGACACTCCTTGCTTAAGGGGAGTGACACTCACTCGGTAAGGGGAACGATACTCCCCGCCTAAGGGGAGTGTCATTCACTGCCTAAGGGGAGCAACACCAAACAAGTAAAAAGATAAAAATAGATGCGTGTGTAGAAAAATGTTTGTTAGGTGCTGTGTTAAATAAAGAAGACATTAAAAAACGCTGTTAACATAAGTATTAACAGCGTTCGTTTGTAGAGGATATATTTTAAATTTCCCCAATTTCTTGATATATCTTCTTTTTAGAGTTTTCAAAAATAGCCCCTCCAAACTCCTCATTATCTAAAGAAATTATGGAAACATCTTTAATCCCCATAATTCCAAAAACAAACTTTAAATAGGTAGTTTGGAAGTTCATGTGCTCGTTTTTTTCATTTTCACCATAGCCAGTATCACCTCGGCTTGATAGGATAAATATTTTTTTGTTTTTCAAAAGCCCTACATAATCACCATCAGGTGTTCCTGAGCGGAACTTCCATGTTTCATTAATTCTCATAAGTTGATCTATGTAAGCTTTTAATCCGCTAGGTATAGACCAATTGTACATAGGTGTTCCAAGAACATATACATTGTGTTCTTTAAACTCTTTAATTAGCTTATCGCTCAAGTTAACTCCTAATTGATTTTCAGCTGTTCTGTCTTCAGGCTTAATAAACGCACTAGCAATCCATTTTTCGTTGATGTGAGGTATTTCTTTTAATCCAACCTCTCGGTATGAAAATGTATCGTTAGGATGCTTTTGTTGCCAATTTTTTACAAAGAGTTGAGTTAATTGCCTACTGTGCGATTTTTCATTTCTTACACTAGCATTAATAATAAGTACTTTGTTCATATCTTAATATAGTTTACATGATATGGCAAAGTTCGTTGTAGAAAAAGTAAAAAATATTGACCTAGTTTAAGATGGCTTGTGTTTTTTACGAACTCTACTTAAAAACTCAGGAGTTACCCCTAAGTACGAAGCAATTAAGTATTGAGGAACTTTCTCTGCTATTTTGGGGTAGTCTTTTATAAAATCAAGATACCGTTGTTCAGCATCATGCACATTGTTGTGAATAATTCTTCTTTGTAGGCTACCAAGATAATTTTCGAGTATAATTCTAAAAAAGCGTTCTAATTTAGGTACTTGCTTTAGCATTTCCTGAAAAGAGTCATAGCGTATTTGTAACAAGTTGGTTTTTTCTATTGCTTGAATATTGTAAATAGAAGGTTGTTGTTGTTGAAAGCTATCAATATCAGTTGCCCACCAGTTTTCTATGGCAAAGTATAATACCTCTTCAGTTCCTGTAGCAGCATTTATATAAAAGGCTTTAAGGGTTCCATTAACTACAAAATTATCGGTTCTACATACATCACCATTTCTTAAGAGATAGTCTCCTTTTTCAAGAGTCTTTTCAGTCCAAAAGCTTTTAATGATACTCTCTTCTTCTGAAGTTAACTTGATGTATTTTAAAATTGATGTGATTAACGGTTCTATCATAATACAATAAATGAAGCAAAGGTAAGAACTAAGCTTCAAGTTAGATTTAGAATAAAAAGAAACGTCATTCCAACTAGAGAAAAACATCTTTAAAATCGGTAGTTACTGATTGTAAGATTCCTCATAGTTATTTGGAATGACGGTGTTTTTAGTAAATCGCTAGTATTTTAATACTCAACTTTATCTTCTTTCTCAGACCATTTCTGGAAAGGTTCTAGCGCAATATCGCGTCCTATTTGTTCAAACGGAATACTTCTTTTTTCGTAAGGCAGTGGAATTTCTTTGTAAATAAACTCGTCATCAAAACCAATATCAGCAGCATCTTGTTGGTTGCTACCGTAAAAAACTTTATCAGGACGCGCCCAATAAATAGCACCTAAACACATAGGGCATGGTTCGCAAGAGGTATACACCACACAACCGTCTAACTGAAAAGAACCTATATTTTTACAAGCATCACGAATAGCAGTTACTTCTGCGTGAGCTGTTGGGTCGTTAGTAGAGGTAACTTTGTTATTTCCTCGGCCAATAATTTCTCCATCCTTTACTACAATGCACCCAAAAGGTCCTCCTTCATTGTTTTGCATTCCTTTTAAAGCTGCTTTTACAGCTTCACTCATATATTCTTCGTGTGTATTCATTGTTTAATTTTTATAAAAAAGGGTTACAAAACTAAGTCTTTTCTTTGGTTCAAGTTACTAAATAAAATATTTTTTAAAGTAGAAATATAAAGATTACTTACACTTGGTATCAAAAAACAGCTTTTTATAACTGTAATTTATGGGGTTATGACATCTTTTTTAATAGGCTAGTAAAATATTCTCTAATTTGTAACTATTATCAAAAACTAATCAATCATGAAATTAACAACCAAACTTATTTTAAATACAATGCTAGTAATGAGTGTTGTGTTTTTTTATTCTTGTAAAAAGGAGAAAAAAGGAAATGATGCTGTAGAGCAAGTAGCAAAAGTAGCTTACAACAAAACAGCAACCGAAAGTTTATGTGAAAGTGATTGGTTTCCTCACACACAAACCCCAGCCCCTGCTGAAGGAAAAGGAAGTCCGTTTGATGTATCGAGCACAACCAATGCAATTTTTCACCAATGGTCTTGGCAAAAGTTTTTATGGCTTACCAAACCAGAATATCAAATAGAAAAATTAGTAGTAAAACAAGAAGGAAAAGAAGTTCCTCTGTATGTAGGAGAAATGTTACCGTTATTTTTAAACCCTAAGAAAATGCACCAAGTAACATCGCATATGCAAGATGTAGTTCCCAAACAAGGAGCTGCTGTAGTATTAGAAGATACAGCCCAAGCAGGTTCAGGAGGAATATTAAAAACAAATCCTGAGTATAACAAAGAAGGAGTATCAGAAACAGTATTTTATTCAATTCACATAAGTTCTACCATGAGAGAGGCATCAAGAAAGTATAGAGATTCTATAGTTAACGGAACTTTGAGTCAAGATAATCAAGCATCTTTTCCTGTAGGTTCTTTAGAGTTAAAAGTATCATGGACACCTGTTACGGCTATTGCTGAAGAAGAAATTGATAACTACTATACAACGGTAGCGGCGTTGAGTACAGACGGAACAACATATACTAATACAAAGGTAGCACTGTTAGGAATGCATGTTGTAGGAATTGTAGAGAATCATCCAGAATTTATTTGGGCTACGTTTGAACATGACGATTTAGCACCAAACTATAACTGGAAAGAAAACAAAGCAACCTCTGCTACTGATAAATTACTTTTTGAAAAAATTAGTACTACTGGAATTGATGGAATTACATGGAGTAATGATAGTGTGAAGTTACCATACAAAGCGTATGATTTATTTAAGTATGGAGTTCCAAGAGATAGCGTAGGGAACTTTATGAACACAAGCCAAGAAGAACCTATAAACTTTAATAACATAGAGAATCTTAATCTTTGTGTAAAAGAGAATTTAACTGATGTATGGAAAAACTATTTCTACAACGGTTCTCTTTGGATTGATACAGATGGATTGACACCTGAAGAGCAAACTGCTACAATAAATAATTTAGGAGGAAACATAGGAAATGCAACACCAGACAGTACTTCAGTAGCAAGAGGATCGGTAAACTGTGCTAATGTTACTATGGAAACATATACACAAACTTTTAAAAGTAGCTTAAAAGACATTAATGCATCAAACCTAGCAAACTGTTTTAGTTGTCATAACGCTGTAAACTTTTCAACAGATAAGAAATCGCCATTGTATATAAGTCACATATTTAACGCATACTTATTAAGAGGAGAAGGAAAAACATTTAATCAAGTAGAAGCTTTAAAAGCAAAGCAAGAAGTAGAAGACTTTATGAAAAACAGCTTAAAGTAAAGTTTTTAAGATTGACTTTACAAAAAGCCTCTCCAGTCTATTTAGTTACTGGGGAGGTTTTATTTTTGTTAGTTGTTGGCATGTTTTACTCTAAATGATAGAGTAGGAGGCTAAAGCCAAAAGACTAACATAAAAGCCTTTATTCGAAAGCAATCGTCATTACGAGGAAGGTATAACGAAGTAACCTGTCCGTAAAATTATCAGCTAATACTGCGCCTTTTCCAAAAAGAAGCTTCTTTCCATCGAGTTTCAGTACTATAAAAAAAGTTTTTATGCTTTAGGTAATGATTCCAAACTTGTTGTATTTGTTGACTATATAATATATTGAATTGTTCCATCTTATCAGGATGTAAATCCTTAATAAAGTCAATATTTATAAGTAACTTTTGAAGCTGCATAGCATTCGCCATAGCGTTAAACATTCCCTGAGAAGAAAGTGGATCAAAACTCATAGCAGCATCGCCCAAAGCAACCCATTGTTTACCAGTTACCTGTTCTAAACGAGTAGAATTGGCACTTACCGTACCATGGAAGTTAATACTTGCTTCGTTACCTTCAACCAAAGAAGCAAAGAGTTCGTGTTGTTTGGTAAAAGCTAAAAAAGAATCTAGATGTTTAAACGTATTTCTATCTACTAAATCAGCATCTGTTTGAAAAGCTATGACTCTTTTGTTGTTAGGAACTATAGCACTATACCACCAACCTAATTCATTAGCAACAATGGTACTCATGGTATTTTCTTGTGTGTTAGGCAAGCTCATCCAACAAGAGATTAATTTATCATATCGTGTACGCTTTATATCTAAGCTTTTGGTAAAATGTGATTGTCTACCAGTGGCATCAACTACAAACTTAGCATGAGTGGTATGTGTAATTCTGTTTTTTAAATCATCAGACTTTGTTATTACTTTCCAGTGGTTATCTTCATAAGAACTACTAGAAAATCGTGTTCCCCAGATACAGTTAACCCCTCTTTCAGAAGCACTCTTTCTTAAGTAAACTTCAAAGTTCTTTCTATCTAAACTTCTTGAAAAACCATCGGGGTTTCTCAAATGATCAATAATTTGAAGTTGATTACTTCCCCAGTAAGATTGCATTCCTAAATTATTACGGAATATGGTTTGTTTTATAGAATCCGATTCGTTTTCTAATAGATTCAGCTCTTTTAAAATCCGTTGTGCAGAAGGAGCTAATGATTCTCCAATTCTATCAACAGGTTCAACCAGTTTATCCAGTAGAGTAACATTATAATGATTAACTAAAGAAATGGCGGCAATGCAACCTGCAATGCCACCACCTATAATTAGTATGTCAGTAGTACTATTATATTCTTTCAACATTTATATTATTTAGGAGTATACCTTGAAAAACGTGTCATTTTCTCAGGAATACCAACTTCAACTCTTTTTGGAGTAGTTTCTTGGTGTGAATCAGACTGTTTCATATGGTGTAACTTAGAAGCAATTAAATGTATGGTTTTAATAACATTTGGTGTTGCTTTAAAATCTTCTGCTAGTTCATCTTCAGTCAACGTTAATAAACTACGTTGAGCATCTTCCAATATATATTGCTCGTTTAATAAATTATCGTGTGATAGTTTGTCTACGGCTGCATCTATTGTATTTTGAACTCCTTTCTTTAATGTATGTTTAGCAGTTAAAACACCTTGTAAATCTTGTATGGTAGTTTTTAATAGTGCTGCTTCTTGTTCTGGAGTAGGAGTAATACCCACTTGCATTTCTTTAGGGAAATTAGGATCGTGTGCAACCCCTGGACGCTTTTGTACCACGGCTAACTTATCAAAATACTTAATCATGCTATTAATTTGATTTGTATAGGTAGGTGCTTCACCGTCTAACGGAAGATTATCTAGCCAGTCGGAACGGAAATTAAAGGCCTGAATACGGGTTTCTTCTGATAAATTAGGATCTACTGTCTCTTTATAACGTTCTTCATTTAAAACGTTATTCGGCACTCTAGCAGGCCAAAACGTTGGTAAATATGGATCGTATTCACTAGTGTATCCATCTCTACAACTTGCTGTATCTGTTTGCCAAGGAATTGCCATCCAACGCGTAATACTCCCAGCTACTTGTCCGCCTAAAATAGGACCTTTTGCTAATGGTAATATATCGTTATTCATCATCGGACCATAATATGTAGTATTAACAGGCGGTGTTTTAGGTGCATGTTTAATTCTAAATGGAGCCATGTACATACCAGAAGAACGCATAGGCCAGGTCATTTCACAGCCAGGGTGAAAAGCATCAGCTAAACAGAATTCCATAGCAGCTTTGGTTAACATATCAGGCTGTTCAGCAACAGGAAGTTCATCTATTGTTGGTGGTTTAGGTGTGTGTGGGCATCCGGTCATATCTACATAATCTGCATCAAAGTCACCTTGTACCCATTGATCTAAAAACTCTAATTGTAAATCAGATAACGTAGCATGTTGACGTACAGATCCTGTGGAAGGAATACTAATTGCATCACCATACAACCAAGGCCATAGTTGAGGAGCTTCTGCTCCTGACACATCAAAACGACGGAAGTTGTTAGAAATAGTTCTTCGCATTTCCATATAGGCAGGCGACGGATTTCCTAATCGCTTTATCCATTCGTTAGTGGTATAATCAAACTGACCTCCAAAACCAAAAGCTCCTGCAAAACCTGCATTTACCCATTGTAAATCGGTCATACGTTGGAAAATTGGTAATATGTCTTTGGTAAACGATGGTCTGGTAGGACGCACCAACATTTTAGACTTTACGGCTACATCACGCATTAAATCCCACATTGTACGTACCGATTTTTGCATAGGTGCATAATCTGGTGGAGCACAAATAACCCAGGCTGGATCTACTTTTAATTTTGTTCCTTCGTATTCAACTTCCGCAGTAACAGGACCGTCCGAAATATCATCGTACCAACCTTCGTTATTTGCAAACGTAATGGCAATATCACCGTTGATGTTTTCCGATTTCCCATGTCCGCCTAACATCACTAAACGTCCTTTTTCATCGGTACGCATTTCACCTAAGTACACTTTTTTTGAAAGAAATTCACCTTCAAAGAAAGGTCCTTCTTTAACATTGGTACCGGTAATAGATTTTGCGCCTCCGTCAATTAATAATGAATTACGATCTTTTACATCAATATTTCGTAACATAGAAGGAGGCACGTCAGCAGCTTCAGGAATATCTAAGGCGATATTAAATTGGTACCACGATGATTTTTGATTGGCTAAATGGCTATGCCATGTAATTTTGGCATTTTCAGCAGTTAATTCTTTTACTGCTTTTCCTGCAGCATTGAATCCGTAGATTCTAAACTGTGCTGCTTGTCTTTTTAAGGCACCTGTTTTATCGCGATAGGCATACGGATCGATTTGTGGTTCAGGATTGTCAACCAACGGACCAATAAAATATTCGTTTTCACTATTTCCTACACGCATCACGCCAATAGGAGGGTAGATACCTGCTTTTACGATACAGTCACTATTTTCATCGGTGTTACCTTCAAACTGTGGATTGATTTCTTTGGGATCTTGTAATTGCTGTCCGTTGGCTTGATGTCGTGCTTCAGCACTTGCCGCATACACTACTTTTCTTGCTTGTGCAATAGAACCTAAGGGCTCATGTTGAGGTAAGGTTCTCCAAATATTGAAAGCTAAGTTGCTTCCAAACTCTGCTTGCCCAATACTAGCCACATCTTGTTGAGGTAAATGTAATTTTGCAATACATATATACGGACTTTCTTCTGTGCTCCAAACTACCTGTGCATCATCTAAAGGCATAGTAGCATCGTTGGTACGCAATTGTATTTCGAAACGGAAGGTAGCTTCTTTGGTTAACAACCGTTGTTGTAAATCGATACCTAAATAATTATTATCGTTAAAAGGAGTTCCTTTATAAGTGTCTTCAGGAACTAAACGATATTTTACAGTTTGAGAATCGCCTAACTTAAAAGGAAGAATAGCCCAATAACTAGCGCTTAATACACTAGCTTCTTCTTTGGTCATTGCTTTTAAAATACTAGCTAATTCAGGGTGTTTTGCTATGTATGAGTCGTAATCACGGTCAATAACACCAGCTGTGGTAAAGCTACACATTTGTTGTGCATCACGTGCAAAAAAACGGTCGATGTTTTGAAATATAAAATCAGCATTCGTTCCATCTCCCAATAGTTTAGGGCCTTCTACACCAAAGAGTTTTAAGCCGACCCCTAAGGTTGAATGTAAATCGGGAGAAGTTGGTCCTGTATCGCTTGAAAAGCGAACGGCACACTCGTAAGCATCACCAGTAAAAATTCCGATTTTGAATTTTTCTTCAATATCTTTGTTTACAACAAAACGACCGTAGGCAATACCGTGTTGTTTTCTAAATACTGCCCTTTCTGCAGGTTGTTGTCCGTTTTCAATACGAGTTTTTTGTCCCATTTCAACAAACATTTCTTTTAAACGTTGTGTAACTTGGGTAATATCTCCATCGCAGTTCCAACATGATGAAGATTTTTTTTGTGAGGGGTTTGTCATTTTTGGTTAGTTTAAGTTTGATATTATATCCTTAAAAATAAGGAATATAAGTTAGAGTTGACTTTAAGAAATTCTTAAGCGTTTAGTTTTTGGGTATTAATTGGAGGTATTTTGATTTGAGAGGATCCTTATAAAGATTCACTATTATTAGAAACAATAGTAGTTGATAGCTTAATACAACGATGAAGGATAGAAATCTTTTTTATATTATAAGGATATTTTTTTGTAGTGCTATTAGTTATCCGTACCTTCAAACTTTGAAAAAGCAAAAGTAATCCTTACTATATTTCTTTTAATTTTTTGATTGAACTAAGAATACACTACGTGTAAGCGTAATGGTGTGTTATCGTGATGTATGTGTTTTTAAAACACAAATAATAATTGTAAAAAAAACTATTAAAAATTTAAATAAATTAGTATGATAAAGACAGAAAATAATAAAAAAGGAGTAATCGGTATTACTAAACAAGCAAGTTTAATAGATAAGAATATCGGTTCGTATAAAGAGCATTTTATAAATGAATATTTTGGATACACTGTAAAGTTATCTAACGGGGCAATTCATATACCAAGAAAAACCGCTGAAGATTATGAAGTTCAAAAAGGAATTGTTACTTCTGAAAGAATAAAAAAAATAGCTAAAACATATACATATCAAGAGATATAATTTTTTAAAAAGTTCGTTACATAAAAAACCACAACATTTTGTTGTGGTTTTCTATTTTTTAAGCTTATTTTAATAATTTTTTTGTTCGCTAATACTTAGTTAATCATCGACCAACATTAAAAAATAAAGCATCATTTAAAAACTAAAGTATTATATGTATGCTTATACTTTATAATGTAGAAAATTGTTAGTTTATAAATAAAACTTATAGAGTAATGGTTTGAGGTATATAGAATTACGGTTTAAAATAATAGCCGAAGTTGTTAAATTTATTTGCCTTAAGTTTGTTTTTTGAAAAATAATTAATGGTTTTTGCTATAGCAGGGTTTTGTAAACTGTGCCTAGAGTAAGCTAAACCCACTTCTCTATAATAACGAGGTCCTTTATACGGTCTAGTTTCAAAACCATACCAACCATCAATAAAATATTCAGGTAAAAAAGTTAAACCTAAGCCCGCCATTAATAAAGTTAAAGTTTCAGTTTTTGTACTACAATTGCCTACAGTATTAATAGTTTTATTAGCAAAATTTAAGATAGAAATACATTGCTTATGAGCTTCACAAGGTGGACAATGAATAAAGTTTTCATCTTTTAAATCTACTACCAAATCAATTTCGTTTTTGGCTAATAATTTATGTCCATTAGGAATACATAATAAATAATCTTCTTGCCATAGAGGTAAAAACAAATCTTCTTCTTTCTTCCATTCTTTAACTAATAAATTAATCTCATTATTTTCATTACAATGATTTACTGTCCAAAATACATTACTATTTAATTCATTAACCTTTTTTATAAATTGTAGTTTGTATTCTTGTGGTAAACTATCTGCAATACCAATTTTAACCTCATTTTTAAATGCACTTTTTGTAAATATGTTAGGTAAATCATTTAATTCATTTAAAATTCTTTTAGCTATGGGGTATAGGTAGTGTGCTTCGTTTGTAGGCTCAACACCTCGTTGATGTCTTTTAAATAAAGTACAATTCATTTTACTCTCAAATAATTTTATTCCATTAGAAATATTAGGTTGAGAAACAAAACATTTATCGGCCGCACGTGTAAGGTTTTTTTCTTCATATACAGCAATAAAAAACTTTAATAAACGCTCTTCCATTATAATTATAAATTATGATTAAGATACAAAAATAGTATTTTGAGTAGTTTTTTTTGAAATGTACCTTTGTAAAAGCTAATAAAATAGTTAGCTAGTAGTAAAGTTGAATTAAAATTAGTATAAAAAATAATTATAACAAAGTAATGATTTATGGAAGATAAAAAATTAGTAGTTATTACTGGAGCTAGTTCTGGTTTTGGATTAGAAATGGCTAAAATGTTTGCAGAAGACGGATACCCTCTTTTATTATTAGCAAGAAGGGTAGAAAAGATGGAGGCTTTAAACTTACCTAATACCTTGTGTAAAAAAGTTGATGTAACTGATAAAACAGGATTAGAAAAAGCAATAAGATCGGCTGAAGCTGTTTATGGAGAAACTGATTTATTGATAAATAATGCAGGGGTTATGTTATTAGGAACCATTGAAACACAAAATGCCAATGAATGGCAAAAAATGTTAGATGTTAATGTAATGGGAGTGATGCATGGTATGCAAACGGTAATACCAAGTATGAAGGCTCGTAAAGGTGGAACTATAATAAATTTGTCATCTATGGCAGGTTATCAAGCTTTTGAAAATCATGCAGCATATTGTGCTAGTAAGTTTGGTGTTCGTGGGTTAACACAAACAGCGAGATTAGAGTTATCTCCCTTTAACGTTCGAGTGATAACAATTGAACCTGGTGCGGTTAAAACAGAATTGCTCGAGCATACTACGGATGATACAATAATTAAAGGATATAACGAGTGGAAAGAGAGTGTAGGAGCTGTTAATATTACTGCTAAAGATGTTGCTAAGACTATAAAGTTTGCATATGAGTTACCACAATCTGTGTTGTTAAGAGAAATTGTTATTTGCGATACTATGCAAGATGCTTAGTCTTTTCTTTTAGGGTAGCATTATTTTAGAATAAGACAATACAATATGTAATAAAAAAACCACAACATTTTGTTGTGGTTTTTTATGTTTATGTGAAAGAAGTAATTACTTTAAACTTCCTGTCATATCTTCTGGTTTTACCCATTCGTCGTATTGTTCAGGAGTTACATACCCTAAACGTACTGCTTCTTCTTTTAAAGTAGTTCCGTTAGCGTGTGCTGTATTAGCAATTTCAGCAGCTTTGTAATATCCAATCTTAGTATTTAAGGCAGTAACTAACATTAATGAGTTGTTTAATAACTCAGTGATTCTTGTTTGATTTGGTTCAATACCAGCAGCGCAGTTTACATCAAACGATACACAAGCATCCCCAATTAATTGAGCCGATTGTAATACGTTAGCTGCCATCATAGGTTTAAAAACGTTTAATTCGTAGTGACCTTGAGTACCACCAACAGTTACCGCAACATCGTTACCCATTACCTGTGCACATACCATGGTAATCGCTTCTGCTTGTGTTGGGTTTACTTTTCCTGGCATAATAGATGACCCTGGTTCATTTGCAGGAATGATGATTTCTCCAATTCCTGAACGTGGCCCTGATGCCATTAAACGAATATCGTTGGCGATTTTATTTAACGAAACAGCTAATTGCTTTAAGGCTCCGTGTGTTTCAACTAAGGCATCGTGTGAAGCCAAAGCTTCAAATTTATTTTCAGCAGTTACAAATGGTAATCCTGTAAACTCAGCGATATATTTAGCAACTAATATATCGTAACCAGCTGGAGTGTTTAATCCAGTACCTACGGCAGTTCCTCCTAAAGCTAATTGTGCTAAATGTGCTAAGGTATTTTTTAAGGCTTTTAATCCGAAGTTTAATTGTGCTACATACCCAGAAAATTCTTGTCCTAAGGTTAGGGGAGTAGCATCCATTAAGTGTGTACGACCGATTTTAACTACATCCTTAAATGCTTCTGATTTAGCTTGTAACGTATCGCGTAATTGTTCAACTCCAGGAATGGTTACTTCTACAATCTTTTTGTACGCAGCAATATGCATTCCTGTAGGAAAAGTATCGTTAGACGATTGCGATTTATTTACATCGTCATTTGGTTGAATGGTTTTATCTCCTTCACCAATTACATTTCCTGCAATTTCGTGTGCACGGTTCGCAATTACCTCAT
Source organism: Tenacibaculum sp. 1B UA (assembly GCF_033978845.1). Taxonomy (NCBI): domain Bacteria; kingdom Pseudomonadati; phylum Bacteroidota; class Flavobacteriia; order Flavobacteriales; family Flavobacteriaceae; genus Tenacibaculum; species Tenacibaculum sp. 1B UA. The sequence goes on along the minus strand of NZ_JAKVUA010000002.1, from coordinate 110,457 downwards.
TTACATTCATGTTTGACTGTGTACCAGAACCTGTTTGCCAGATTACTAAGGGGAATTGGTTGTCGTGCTTTCCTGCTAAAATTTCATCACATACTTGTGCGATTAAATCACGTTTTTTAGTAGCTAAAACACCTAACTCTGCGTTAGTATAAGCAGCAGCTTTTTTTAAGTATGCAAATCCGTGTACTACTTCTAAAGGCATAGAGGCAGCAGGACCAATTTTAAAGTTGTTACGAGAACGCTCGGTTTGTGCTCCCCAATATTTATCAGCAGGAACTTCTACTTGTCCCATCGTATCTTTTTCGATTCTGTATTTTGTCATTATAAATGATTTAAAAGGCTAAAAATTATTGATGTTCAAAATTACAAATTCTAATAGTTTTTAATAGTGATTTTTATCAGATTTTATTGGAGGAAAAGAAAAATAGTTATAATTTTGTCGCATAACAATTATTAATAAGAAACAAATGTTAGATTTTTCAGAATTTTCAGGATTGGTATTATTCATGTTTATTTTTACAGCTGGATTTTGGTTGTTAATTTTCTTATTAACATTTGTAGTTCCTTACTGGATTGGTGGAACTATTTGGGAAAATATGAAATTAAAGAGAGAAGCTAAAAAAGCTGCTGAGGAAGGTAAGTAGTTTTTTATATAAGATATATTTTAAAAACCACGCATTTGCGTGGTTTTTTTATGTGTAAAACTTAAACAACTTTTATTTCTTTAATAAATGTTTATTAAAACTTTTTCCGTTTATTTTGGTGTATTTTGAATCAATATCAAAGACTACTTCCATACCAGTAATATCAAATTCACCTGATACTTTGGTGTATTTAATATTTAAATCTTCTTCAAATCTCACATTTCTAAATGACACACCATCTTTAAATTCTGTATATTTGAAAATAGCACTTTCATTAAAAACAGCGTTTTTAAAACTAACAAAACGGTTAAAGTCTGCATATTTAAAGGTAGCAGGTTCTACAAAAGAAGTATTTTCAAAAGTAATATCTCTATTAAACTTCGCATATTTGAAGGTAGAATCTCCTTTGAATTTAGTGTTAGAAAAATTAGAATCTTTTTCAAAATCAGAATACTTGAACATGGCTTTTTGTTCAAAAGTACAGTCTTTAAATACAACTACATCTTCAAAGTTAGCAACAAAAGTATATCCACTTTTTTCATGAGGAATGTAGGCAAGTACATCATCATCAAAAACACAGTTTACAAAAGAAACTTTATTGGTAATTTGTTTTTCAATAGTATTAGACCCTCCATTATTCCACCAACGTTTTCTTTTAGGTAATTTAGGTAAGGCTTCGTTCATAAAAGTAAAGTCTAATACACCTTTAATAGTTGCGTTTGAAATCTCTATTGCTTTTCCGTTTTTAAGATCTTTCATAATATCTGATGCACTTATAGTTTTTTGCGAAAAAGCAGTTGAAAAGCAAAACAAAAGTCCAATAATAGTAACTATATTTTTCATTTTAAATGGTTTTAAGTTCTATATAATAGACAACCTATATTTGTTTTTTGTGACACTTATATAAAAAAAGGTAGCATTTAATTACCTAAATGCTACCTTTAATATGTTTCGTGGAAAATATTAGTTTACTGAATCGCTTAAACCAGCACCAGCTTTAAACTTAACTACATTTTTAGCAGCAATTTGAATTTCTTTTCCTGTTTGAGGGTTTCTACCAGTTCTAGCAGCTCTCTTAGAAACAGACCAAGTTCCCCATCCAACTAAAGCAACTTTATCACCTTTTTTTAAAGTGTTAGTTACGTTAGCAGTTAAAGAGTCTAATGCAGCTTTTGCAGCAGCTTTTGAAATTCCTGCATCAGCAGCCATCGCATCGATTAAATCTGATTTGTTCATAATTTAAATAGATTTTAAAATTAATTAATGTTTTTTTTGCTTCAATAGCTCAACAAATATAGACGGAATGCGGGATTGTGCAAGATTTGACTCAAAAAAAATACTCTTTTGTTAATAAGTTGCTATGAATTGTTAATAACCACTATCTGGTTTTTGTTAAAAAGGTTAAAACCTTGTAAACAAAGGGCTACAGCACTTTTGCTTCTTTTTTAAACTGATAACCATTCAATAAACTTTGAGTATCCATTAATTTTTTGCCAGAAATTTTAATTTGATGGATATTTAAGTAACCATTTGTAACAGCAATTTTTAACTCTTTTTTAGAGGTAATAACAGTACCAATATCAAAGCTATGTGAAGAAAACTCTTTACTAACTCCATATATTTTGGCTGATATTTCTTCATCTCCATTTAAAATGGTTGTCCAAGCCGCAGGATATGGGTTTAACCCGCGAATATGATTATAAATATCACCTAAAGGTTTAGACCAATCTATTTTACAGTTATGCGGAAATAATTTTGGAGCAGATTTTTCTTCTAGTTCAGGTTGTTTAGTAGTTGTAACATCACCCTTTGTTATTAAGTCTAAGGTTTTAGCAACTAATTTAGCTCCTAAGTACATTAATCTATCGTGTAACTCGCCAACAACTTCATCTTCTTTAATTATTACCTCACTTTGAAGTATAATTTCACCAGTATCAATTTTATCATCAATAAAGAAAGTAGTAACACCTGTTTTGGCTTCGCCATTTATAATTGCCCAGTTAATAGGTGCAGCACCACGATATTCTGGTAATAATGAAGCATGTAAATTAAATGTACCATATTTTGGCATTGCCCAAACTGATTTTGGTAACATTCTAAAAGCTACCACAACCTGTAAGTTGGCATTCCATTTTTTTAAGTCTTCTTGAAACCCCTCGCTTTTTAAATTTTTAGGTTGAAGGATAGGCAAGTTTTGAGATAAAGCATATTTCTTTACTGCAGATTGATTAAGCTTACGACCTCTACCAGCAGGTTTGTCTGCAGCGGTGATAACTCCTACTACATTATAATCATTCTCCACTAAGTGCTGTAAAATAGTAGCAGCAAAATCAGGAGTTCCCATAAAAACGATGCGTAAATCTCTCATTTATTTTAAAAAGTATTTATTGTTTTTTGTGTGTATTTTCTCTTCAGCAAGAAGTTCTCGCAAAAGTATTAAAATGTTCGCTTCTTTTTCATTTAATAGTGAGCAGATTTCAGTAACTGTAAAGCTTTTTTCGTTTCTGAATAATGAAAAAACTTCTTTTAGAGTTACAGTAGGTACTTTCTTTTTATGTAAACATACATCACAAATATCACAATTATTAGTGTGATGCTCACCAAAATAGGAGAGAAGCTGTACACTTCTACAAACTGAATTGTTTTCTATAAACCTAAGTAAATCTCTATTCTTTTGTTTTTTCTGTTTGATATATTGTTGAATGTTTACAGCAATTCGGTTGATAGTTTTATTATCTTCTCTGGGATGTAAAAAGAAAAGCTCTGCATTGTTTGTTGCTTTGGAATAAGTAATCAATTCTTTTTGAGCTAATTTTTCCAAAGTGTCAATTACAAACCAAGAAGTCGTTCCTAGTTTTTTAGCAATATAGAACTCATCAATTTTCACAGGATTTTCAAATACCCCACCATACATACGCAAAACTTGCTGAATAAAGTTTTTTACTTGAGAGTTTTGATTAGCATGTAATATGACTTGTTTACTTGAAACTAAAAATTGAATAGTAGAGTTTTGTTGAAAATTATGATTTAGCTCTATTATTCCATTATTGTTAAGTATTTGAAGTGTATTAAATGTTTTGTTAGGAATAAAATTGTACTTACTACAAAAGTCTAAAAAATTAAAATCGAAAGCAGTTTCTATGAACTCTCCTTTAACGATTTGAAAGTGCTGATATAGTTTTTGATGAACAATTTTTATTTCTTCAATGGTTGGTAATGATTTTTCGAGTAATTCACTGCTTAAAGAAATATCACTACTATTTGTTAATACTACAGAAAAAGACTTTATTCCGTCACGTCCGCCACGACCCGCTTCTTGGATATAATTCTCTATAGAAGATGGTAAGTTAAGATGAACAACTACCCGAACATTGGGTTTATCAATTCCCATACCAAAAGCGTTGGTAGCAACAATAATTGGAGTTTTCTCTGACATCCAACTTTCAAAAGCAAGTTTTTTATCTATAGAAGAAAGACCACCATGATACAAAGAACTTTTAAAACCTTGTGCATTTAAGTAGCTACTAATTTCCTTTGTTTTACTACGAGTATTTACATATACAATAGCAGGAGCTTTTGTTTTGGTGAAAATCTGATTGAGTTTACCAAGTTTATCTTCAGTTTTAAAAATTTGGTAGGCTAAATTCGTTCTAAAAAAAGATTTTTTGAAAACGGAAGGTTCTTCTAATTCAAGAGAAGAAATAATATCTGAAATTACTTTTTGAGTTGCCGTAGCTGTTAAAGCAATTATTGGAACAGTTGGTTGTAACTCTTTTAAAATGGTAATTTTTTGGTAAGATGGACGGAAATCATGTCCCCATTCAGAAATACAGTGTGCTTCATCAATGGCAATTAAGTTTACATTTAATTGCTTTATTTTTTTTTGAATAAAACGAGATTGTAATCGTTCAGGAGAAATATATAAAAACTTAGTGTTTCCAAATCGGATATTATCAAATAATGTAATTATCTCATCTTGTGTACTTCCTGAGGGTATTAAAGTAGCTTTTATACCTTTATTAGTAAGATTAGAAACTTGGTCTTGCATCAAAGCAATTAATGGAGAAACTACAATGCAAACACCTTCTTTAACTAATGCAGGAATTTGAAAGCAGATAGATTTTCCACCGCCTGTAGGAAGTAAAGCAACAATATTATTTCCTGCTAAAACTTTAGTAATTATTTCTTGTTGAGGCTTTCTAAATGAATTATAGCCCCAATAATGTTTTAATATTTCTAACGATTTATCATACATCGTATTTTAACGAATGTAAAATAAAATCACAGCGCTCTTGTACTGAACCAAAAGGAACGTTAATAATATTATAGCCTACTTCTTCATAAGCTTCCTTTAAAAAGGTATCTATTTTTACTGATTGTTCGAAAGTTTCATAACGCTCGTTATCAGATTTATAAATGGCTTCCCAAGGTGAACACATAAATACTTTACTGTATAAATATTTATTACTTTTTTCAATAAAAACCTCTGGGTAGTCAGATCCTAAATAATTCATATACGCATGTACATCAGGAATTCCTCTATCAAAAAAGATGACTTCTGCATCGCTTTGATGAGCTTCTAAGTACTGTTGTTCTCTCCCTTCTAATAATAGTTGGCTAAATAATAAAGGTTGCTTTAAGAAAAGTTGGTCAATCCCATCTTTTTGAGCTTTTACTGTAACCTCTCTTGAAATCTCTGGCATACATTGATATCCTCGTTTAATAAATTCTCTTAAAATAGAGGATTTACCCGTACCTGGACCACCTATTAAAACTATTTTTTGTTGCATGGGGCAAAAATAAAAGTTTCAAGTTATAAATATAATAAATAGTGTAATTTTGTGCTTCATCATTATATATTCTATATTTTTTGATGAATTTTAATAAAAACAGTAATTTTTGAGTTATGCAAGATAGAGAAGCTTTTTACGCAAAATTAAAATCACAGTTGGAAGATACTACAACATTTCCAGCTAAGTATTTATATAAATTTATTGTTCCCACTGATGGTAACCAGGTGAAAGAAGTCCAAGATTTATTTAATAATGGAGGAGCAGTTATTAATACAAAAAAATCTAAAACAGGAAAGTATGTAAGTGTATCAATACATATTACCGTAAAAAGTTCAGACGAAGTTATTTCGTACTATAAAAAAGCAGAGGCAATAAAAGGAATTATTTCTTTGTAAATTTATAGTGTAAAAAAAGTACTCTTATACTTTCCATTTTTTACGTTGTAACATTTTTGTGTTAAAAAAGAATCAGAATTATTTTGTATAAATAATTCTTAGAAAGTTTACTCAAAAAGACTTTGTATAACTTGTTGAAAAAATATACAGAAATCAAAGACTATGGTTACAACTTTTTTTTAAAACTAAAAATGTGGCAAAGAACTTGATGAAATAAGAGAATAAGTAATTATCAAGACTAACTAGAAAAAAAAATAGGTTAAAAAGCTATGAAATAACAGTGTGGTTAGAGTAAGAAAAGGGGCATTAAGAAAATTTAAGAATACGTATAACCAATAGTATAAAGTGAGAAAAAATATTTTTTTAATAACATCATTATTAGTAATAGTTTCATGCGATTTTGTAAGCCTAAAAACAAAAAAGGTTACAAATGAAAGACCAATAGCTACAGTATACAATAAACACTTGTATAAAAAAGATATTGCAGGGTTGTTGCCTAAAAACCTTTCACCTAAAGATAGTTTAGTTGTAGTAAAAGGGCTAATTAACTCGTGGGCAAAACAAGAATTATTGTATGTAAAGGCTGAAGAGAATATATCAGAAGTAAATAGTGAAGAGATACAAAGCCTAGTTAATGATTATAAAAAAAGTTTATATATTAACGGCTATAAAGAGCGTTTGATTAAACAACAACTAGATACTGTTGTTACTGAGGAAGAGATAGCCATGTATTATAACGAAAACAAAGATAACTTTAAGGTAAGTGAAGAACTTGTACAGTTTGAGTATGTACATTTTGGTAAAAATTATTTGGATAAAAAAGAGACAATAAAGCAGTTTAAATCAGAAAAAGAAGAAGACAAAGAAGATTTAGAAAGGCACTTGTTAAACTTTAAATCATATCGATTACAAGATTCAACTTGGGTAACTTTTGATTATTTAAAGAAAAAAATTCCGCCTTTTCGTAATGAAACAAAAGAAAACTTGTTAAAAATATCAAAATTCATACAAAAAGAAGATAGTTTAGGAGTATATTTGGTCGCTGTAAAAAATATGTTACCACAAAATGCTACGGCTCCATTAAGCTATGTAAGTCCTAGAATAAAACAAATTATTTTACATAAAAGAAAATTAGAATTAATACGAGATATTGAAAAAACGCTGATAAATGATGCAATTGAAAACAAGAACTTTAAAGAATATTAGTATAGTATTTACGTTGTTTTTAGTAAGCTTAACAACAATTTATGCACAAGGTACAAAAGTAGATGGTGTTGCTGTTGTGGTAGGTAAAAATATTGTTTTAGATTCTGATATAGATAAGTTTAAGCAAGAGGTAGAATTAAGAAGTGAGGGTAAGGTAAAGATTTCTGACTGTGAAATGTTAGAAGAATTAATGCAGCAAAAATTATTAGCTCATCATGCAGTGATTGATAGTGCAACAGTATCACAATCAGAAATAGATAGTAGGGTAGATAGGAGTATTGCTTTCTTTTCACAAGAATATGGAAGTGAGGAAAAAGTAGTTGAAGCTTACGGTTTTAATGATATTGAAGATTTAAAGAAGGAGCTAGGAAGGGTTCAAAAAGAAAATCTATTAATAGAAAAAGAGCAACAAAAAATCACAGAAAATATAGATGTTACTCCAGAAGAGATTCGTATCTATTTTAAAGGTTTAGAAGATAAAAAAGAATTACCTGAAATACCTGCTGAAGTTCAATTACAACAACTAGTAATTAAAGCAGAACCAACTAAAGAAGAGGAAGAGCGCGTTATTAACAAATTAAAAGAAATTAAAAAAGAGGTTGAAAACGGTGCTAGTTTTAAGTTAAAAGCAATCATAAACTCAGAAGATCCAGGAGTAGCTCAGAATGAAGGGAAATATGTGATAACAAAAGATAGCCCATTTATTAAAGAGTTTAAAGAAACGGCATTTTCATTAGATGTTGATCAAATTTCAGAGCCAATTAAATCTGCTTTTGGTTATCATATACTTCAATTACATAAAATAAAAGGGAATCAACGTGAAGTATCTCATATTTTAATGCAACCTGAGGTTTCTGATAAAAAATTAAATGAAACTAAAGAGCAAATAGAAAAAATAGTAGCTGATATAAAAGAAGGAAAGATAACTTTTGAAGAAGCTGTAAAAAAGTATTCTGAAGATGAAGAAACAAAAAATAGTGCAGGTATAATTATGAATCCTTATACCCAAGAGCCTACTTTTGAGTTAACAAGAATGCCACCAGATTTATTCGCAAGAATTAGCGAATTAAAAAAAGGTGATTTATCTGATATCTACTATGATGAAACTCGTGAAGGCGAAAAGATGTACAAAGTAATCTTATTAAAAGAGAAAACAGATACACACAAAGCAGATTTAGTTCAAGACTATGTAAGAATGCAACAATTTGCTTTAGCTAAGAAAAAAGAAGAAGAAATTACAAAATGGACGAAAGAAAAAATCCAAGAAACTTACTTAAAATTAAGCAACGATTATAAGAAGTGTACTTTTAAGAAAGATTGGAAAAAAGAAAACAAATAAGAAATAATAAATTTAGTATATTGTCATTCCCGCGAGAGCGGGAATTTCATTTTATAAAAGTTTGTAATTAAATTTATTGAACAAAGAAAAACTTTAATTTATGTCTGACGTAACAGCAGTAAACACATTGGTAGAAAAGTACAGCCAACTACAACAAGAAATAGGAAAAGTAATTATAGGACAACAAGAAGCTGTAAACTATACACTACTTTCAGTTTTTTGTGGAGGACATTCGTTGTTAATTGGAGTGCCTGGGTTGGCAAAGACCTTATTAGTAAACACAATTTCTAGTGCATTAGGACTTAACTTTAATAGAATTCAGTTTACTCCAGATTTAATGCCTTCCGATATTTTAGGTAGTGAAATATTAGATGAAACACGTCATTTTAAATTTATAAAAGGGCCTATTTTTTCGAATATTATTTTAGCGGATGAAATTAACCGTACACCACCTAAAACACAAGCAGCGTTGTTAGAAGCAATGCAAGAAAAGTCAGTAACTATTGCTGGACATCACTATAAGTTAGAATTGCCTTTTTTTGTACTAGCTACGCAAAATCCTATTGAACAAGAAGGAACGTATCCGTTACCAGAAGCTCAGTTAGACCGTTTTATGTTTTCAATAAACTTAGAGTATCCAAGTTTTGAAGAAGAAGTGCAAGTAGTAAAAAATACTACTTCAATAATTAATCAAAAAGTAAATGCTATTTTTTCCTCAGACGAAATTATAGCTATTCAAAAGCTAATTCGTAAAATTCCTGTAGCAGATAACGTAGTTGAATATGCAGTTAAATTGGTAGGTAAAACACGTCCTAATTCAGATAAAGCAACCGAGTTAATCAAAAAATATATCGATTGGGGAGCAGGTCCTAGAGCTTCACAAAACTTAATCTTAGCAGCTAAAGCACATGCAGCTGTACACGGAAAATACTCACCAGATATTGAAGATGTACAAGCAGTAGCTATTCCTATTTTATCACATAGAATTGTAAAGAATTATAAAGCAGAAGCTGAAGGGGTTACTGTAAAAGAAATTATAAACTCATTATTTTAAGATGAAGAAGTTATTAACTGTCATTTTTTTACTGATACTATTTGTTTCGTGTAAACAAGAAGCAACTCAAACTGTTTCAGAAGAAACAGAAAAGCAAGAGATTTTATCCGTAATGAAAGCACAAGAAGAAGCTTGGTCTAATCACGATTTAGAAGGTTTTATGCAAGGGTATTGGAAGAGTGATTCATTAAAGTTTTTCGGACGTAACGGAATAACTTTTGGTTGGCAAAAAACCTTAGATAACTATAAAAAAGGGTATCCAACAAAAGGACACTCAGGAACGTTAACTTTTAAGATTAATGATATTTCTAAAATTACAGATGGAGCTTATTCGGTTATGGGGGAATATCACTTAAAAAGAAACGTAGGAGACGCTAACGGTGTTTTTATGATTGTCTTCAAGAAGATACAAGGCGAATGGAAAATCATCGCTGATACTTCGTGTTAGATTAAGAAAGATGAAAGAAAAAGTAATTATAGTAATACTGCTTTTAATAATCATAGTGTTTTCATGTAAAAATACAGAGAACCAAAAAGAAGTAGTCTTTTTTAATAAGTCAAAAGAAGTTGTAGAGAGTAAGTTTCCTTTTCCGATAGGTTATGTGAATGATTATGAAGATATGTTTACAAATGATGAAGAGCAAAAATTGGAAAAACTAATTGATGATTATGAAAAAGAATCAATAAATGTTATAGCAGTCGTTACTATCAGCAGTTATAAACCGTATGATAATATAGAAGATTATTCTTTAGCATTGGCTAATGATTGGGGAGTAGGAAGAAAAGATAAAAATAATGGTTTAACAATTGTTATTAATAAATTAGAAAGACAAATACGAATATCTACGGGGTTAGGAACAGAAAAAACGCTTACCGATGAAATTTGCAAAAAGGTAATAGATAGTGTAATTGTTCCTGAGTTTAAAAACGAAAACTACTATAGAGGAATTGAAAAAGGAATTGATTGTTTAATGAAACAATGGTAAAGTATTAATTATAAAAAAAGAGAAGTTTTTCTAATGAAAACCCCTCTTTTTTATAGTTATAATCTATAAAGTTTAAGAAAACATCTTCGCAACTTTCTCTGCTTTTCTACTTTCAGAATAATCATAAAAACCTTCACCAGATTTTACTCCTAATTTTCCTGCTGCAACCATGTTTACTAATAACGGACATGGAGCATACTTAGGGTTTTTAAATCCGTCATACATTACGTTTAAAATAGATAAACAAACATCTAATCCAATAAAATCAGCTAATTGTAATGGTCCCATTGGGTGTGCCATTCCTAATTTCATTACAGTATCAATTTCAGCAACACCAGCAACACCATTGTATAACGTTTCAATACTTTCGTTAATCATTGGCATTAAAATACGATTGGCAACAAAACCAGGGTAATCATTTACTTCAACAGGAACTTTGTTAATTTTCTTAGTTAAATCAACTGTAAAGTCCATTACTTCATCAGAAGTGTTGTATCCTCTAATAATTTCAACCAACTTCATAATTGGCACAGGATTCATAAAGTGCATTCCAATTACTTTTTCAGGTCTATTGGTAGCTGCTGCAATTTGAGTAATTGAGATTGATGAAGTGTTGGTAGCTAAAATAGTATCTTCAGCACAAGCTTCATCTAAATCTTTAAAAATCTTAAGTTTTAAATCTACATTTTCAGTAGCTGCCTCAACAACTAAACTAGTGTTTTGAACACCTTCTTTAATAGAAGTATGTGTAGTAATGTTATTTAAAGTATTATTTTTATCGTCTTCAGTAATTTTTTCTTTCGCTACCATTCTATCTAAGTTTTTAGTAATGGTTGCTAGCCCTCTATCTAAGGCAGCTTGCGAAATGTCGATAAGTTGAACATTGTATCCAAATTGAGCAAACGTATGCGCAATTCCATTTCCCATTGTTCCAGCTCCAATTACGGCGATATTTTTCATGTTGTTATGTTTTGATATTTATATGGGCGTTCCCCTCTGGGGCGGGCTTTCCGTTACAATCTTTTTTGTTGTATTCTTCGATTCATTCAGAATAACAAAAAAGGATTTTCACTGCAATCCCTAACGCGGTTATTACTTATTTACTTTATACGTTAAAAACAGTCTATAATTTGATGCGCTACACGTAAAGCTTCAGTACCCTGACGTAACGAAACAATAGGAGTAGTGTTATTCTTAATAGCATCAGCAAACGAATCTAATTCATCTAAAATAGCATTGTTGGCAACTACTTCAGGGTTGTCATAATAAATTTGCTTTTTAACTCCCTCAGCATTTTGTAAAATCATAGCAAATTCATCAGGTTTTTCTGGTACATCTTTCATTCTAACAATTTCCGATTGTTTTTCTAAAAAGTTTACTGAGATATACGCATCTTTTTGAAAAAAACGACTTTTACGCATGTTTTTCATCGAAATTCTACTAGCTGTTAGGTTGGCAACACATCCGTTTTCAAATTCAATACGAGCATTGGCAATATCAGGAGTTTCTGAAATTACGGATACTCCACTTGCATGAACACTCTTTACTTTTGAATCTACTACCGATAAAATAATATCAATATCATGAATCATTAAATCTAAAACAACAGGAACATCTGTTCCTCTAGGGTTAAACTCAGCTAAACGGTGTGTTTCAATAAACATAGGAGTGTCAATCAAGTCTTTTACAGCCATAAAAGCAGGATTAAAACGCTCTACATGCCCAACTTGACCACGAACATGGTATTGACTAGCTAAGGTTCTTATAGCTTCAGCCTCTAGCACTGTATTAGTAATAGGCTTTTCAATAAAAATATGCTTCCCTTTTTCAATGGCTTGCTTAGCACAATCAAAGTGAGAAAGAGTAGGAGTAACAATATCAACTACTTCAACAGCATCAATTAATGCTTCTACTGAATCGAATAGTTTATAACCAAGCTCATCAGCTATTTTTTGTGCATTTTCTGTAAAAGGATCGTAAAACCCTACTAATTCGTATTTTTCTGATTGTTGTAACAAACGCAAATGGATTTTTCCTAAGTGACCTGCGCCTAAAACTCCAGCTTTTAACATAAGTGAAAGATTATTAGTTATTTGATTGGTTTGTTGAAAAAGAATTCATTTCTACAAAAAATCAACGCAAACAAAGATACACTTTTATACAGATTTATTACTACTTTTATCCTGCCGAAATTTTATAATTAGTGAGCCCCATAATGGGTATTTTAGATAAGAAATTATAGGTTTTATAGTAATTTAGCTAGTAATACCTATTGGTAGAGTAATGTAAGAATGAAGGACACAACCAAACATCAAGGACTTAGAAATCAATTAGCAAACGTTTTAGAAGCAAAAGGAATTAATGACGAAAAAGTATTAGAGGCTGTTAGAAAAATTCCAAGACATTTGTTTATGGATAGTAGTTTTGAAGCGCATGCGTATCAAGACAAAGCATTTCCTATTGCTGCTGAACAAACAATTTCTCAGCCATATACAGTGGCTTTTCAATCACAAGTATTAGAAATAAAACCAGGCGAAAAAGTATTAGAGATTGGAACAGGATCTGGTTATCAAACAGCAGTATTGTTAGAATTGGATGCAGAGGTGTATTCAATAGAAAGACAACATGAGTTATTTAAAAAAACTTCAATGTTTTTACCAAGGCTAGGATATAAGCCAAAAAGATTTATTTTTGGAGATGGCTATAAAGGATTACCAGAAGAAGCTCCTTTTGATAAAATTATTGTTACAGCTGGAGCACCGTATGTACCTAAAGCATTGTTAGCACAAATTAAAGTAGGAGGTAGGTTGTTAATTCCTGTGGGAGATCAAGAACAAGTGATGACACTTTTTATTAGAAAGTCTCCTAAAGAATTTGAAAAACACGAATTGGGAGATTTTAGGTTTGTGCCAATGTTAAAAAAGAAAAATTAATCATTAAAACTAAATTATATTATGAAAAAAGAGAATAAAACAAAATATTACGTTATTACATGTGTAGGAATCATGTTATTATTAGTAATGGTGTTTGCCTTTGAAAAAGGTGCTCTGTTAGGAGAAATTATAGCAAAGTAAAGAATTAACACGTATAAGATAAGCTCAAATCCTTTTCTATTTTAGAAAAGGATTTTTTGTTATAAGAAAAGTCAAAATAAAAAAATCCGCCTAAAAAAGCGGATTTATTGAATTTGAATAAAGAAACATCAACTTATTCAGCGATTGCTATTTCAGTCGCATCTGCAACTACTACCTCTTGTTGTTGATGTTGTTTTTGTTTGTTTTGATTAGTTTTTGCTAAACCGCATGGACTAGTACTTCCGCAAGAAGAAAAACCTAATAAACTAACAGTACAAATTGCAATAAATACTACTTTTTTCATTATTTTCTGTTTTATAAAAATCAAATATACATATTTCTGATTAAGTCACCAGAATTTTCCTTCTTTTCAATAACGTTGAACTCTATCATTTTATTTTGTATGTTCGTAATTAAATTCTCAGAAATAGGTTCTCCATCATTCCATTGGGTAATAGATAGCCATTCTTGAATATCCTCTATTTGTTGTTCATATCTGTTGGCAAGAATTTCATCAATATTATCAAAGTCTTTAAAACCTTGTGTACAATTATTAATAATGTTGTGCACTTTTTTTACTTCTTCAAAATGATTTTCTAATATTTCATCACGAACAGCAATAACAAAACAAGGCCATGGAGTAGGACAGTTACCAACTCTTCTAAAAGTACCGTTATCAACCAATGGTTTAGTGGTAAAGTGTTCCCACATAAAATAATCAGCTTCTCCGTTAGTTAAAGCATCAATTCCTCCTTGTAAGTCGTCAACCACTTTAAACTGTAATTTGTTAATGTCCCAACCATTGTTATGAGCATTTACAATTGCCATAAGTTGAGAGCCAGAACCAAAACGACTAATGGCTACTGTAGCGTTCTCTAAATCATCAATTGTTTTAAATTTAGAATTGGCAGCTACATGGATTCCCCAAACAAGAGGGCTTTTTACAAAGGTTTGTGTAATTTTTGACGGATTTCCGTTAATAATATCCTTTATAATTCCTTCAGTAAGTACTAAGGCAATATCAACTTCACCAGAGCGTAAAGCTTTTGTCATAGCTCCAGTACCTCCAGGATAATCTTTCCAGCGTAAGTTGATTCCTTCTTTGGTATATTCTTTATTTTTTAAAGTGATATACCATGGATAATTAAAGTGTTCTGGAACACCACCTATTTTTAATTTCAGCATTTATTCAACTAATTTGTCAAGAGTATATTCAATCAAATCATTTACTACTTTGTATGGATCTTCACTAAATGTTCCGTTGGCTCTATTAGCAATAATAGCATTCATTGAAGCAGCATTGTGACCTAGTAGTTTAGCTAACCCATAAATGGCAGATGTTTCCATTTCTAGGTTGGTAATTCGATTGTTGTTATAGTTAAAACTATCTATTTTTTTATTTAAATCGGGGTCTTGTAAAGGCAAGCGCAAAACACGTCCTTGAGGTCCGTAAAATCCACCAGCAGTAGCAGTAATTCCTTTGTATAACTTATCAGATAATAATTTGTCTTCTAAATATTTTCCGTTAGCTATAATTAATGGATATGATTTTTTTGTACTCCAATTAGTGTGTTTTATAAAAGCTTCTTCAATATCAGGATGTGAAATTTCATCTACTTGATAAGATTGTAACATACCATTTAAATCCAATGCGTGAGAACTTAATAAAAAGCTATCAACAGGAATGTCTGCATGCAAAGAACCTGAAGTTCCAATTCTGGTAATATTTAACGATGTATGTTTTTCTTTAGCTTGACGTGTGTTTAAGTCGATATTAACTAATGCGTCTAACTCGTTTAAAACAATATCAATATTATCAGGACCTATTCCCGTAGAAATTACAGAAATCCTTTTTCCTTTATAGGTACCAGTAGTGGTTTTAAACTCTCTTTTTTGGGTACTAAACTCTATAGTATCAAAGTATTTGGTAACTTTATCAACACGATATTGGTCTCCAACAAAAATGATATTGGTAGCAATGTGTTCAGGTCTTAAGTTCAAGTGGTATATACTACCATCTGGATTTAAGATGAGTTCAGAATGTTGTATACTCATTTACGATGTAATTTTTAACAGCTTATCAGTAGAGTTTACATAGAGATAGCTGTATTTTTTTGCGCCACCAAGATACGAAAAATCTGAACGAATTTTTGCATAATAGTTAGTTTGGTTTTGCAACACTTTTTTACCTGTTTTACTAAGTTTTACAGGATCAAATGAGGTGAATAATTTTTTAAGACTTTCAAGTTTGTTAATGTATTGAATATCACCAAATCCGTAGTTTTCTTGATAAGTTAAAAGGTTAGTTAAAAGTTCATCTTGGTTAGCAAATGTATGTTCGTTAGCTACTTTTAAAATATTATTTTCAATATGATTTAATCCATTTTCAATTGAAGGAAAACGAAGTAAATGTGCTTTTATAGCACTTTCGAGATATACAAATGGTGATTCTGGATTAAATTTATGTGCATTTTCAAGAGGTAACGGGCTGTCTGAGCAATATAGTTGCCATATATAGTCAGCATACTCTATGTCATCTTGAGAAAGCTCTATTTTTTTATTAAAATGTTCTATTAATTGGGTGTCAGATAATTCACCTAAACCATATAGTTTTTTAGGGTTATCTATTTTACCACTTGTAACTAAAGATATTTTGTGGTTTTTACGGTATCTTTTTAGCCAGCTTATTACTGCTAACATATTTACTTGACAAAATAAATCGTATTCAAACCATAAAACAATTTCGTCTTGTTGTTTTTGGTTACAAAGGTTGCGGTATTCTTTAAGGGTATAATCTATAAACTTCTTCTTGGTAACTTTATAGGTAGTTTTTAAAAAGTCAAAGCGGGTTTTCCAAAAGTCTTCACTACCTACGTCTACTGATGTTTTTCCTTCACATAACATTTCGCGCCACGTAATAATATCACCTTCAATGTTTAATTTTTGAAGTCTTTGAGTTGTGACGTCTCCATTAGTTATGTGTAATAAAGAATGTTTCATGATTTTAGGGAATTGGTTGATTTCTTTATTTATATAAAATAAACGGTTTATTTTATACGTTATTATTTATTGGTTGATATTTAGTGCTTTACAAAAGATGTAAATATAAAAAAAATGTCGAAGAATAAAATTCTCGACATTTTTACTTATCCACCAACGCGTTTTACGTTGAATCCTTTATCTTTTAAAAGTTGCATTATAGTATCTCTATAATCCCCTTGAATTATGATTTTATCGTCTTTAAAACTACCGCCAACACTCAGTTTAGTTTTAATTTCTTTAGCAAGCTTTTTAAAATCTTGAGTAGCTCCATTATACCCATCTATAATGGTAACTGGCTTCCCTTTTCGTTTTTCATACTTACAAAGAATTGGTTCTTCTTGTAGCCAGACATCAGGTTTTTTCTCTTCAGGTTTTTCTTCAAACTGATGCTCTGGGAATAGGTTTTTTAATTGATCTTGTAAATCCATTAGATTTATTTTTTCAATCCTAATTCGCGTAAACGCTCATCTAAAAACTCACCAGCAGTAATATCTTCAAACTGTTTTGGGTTGTTTTCATCAATACAGTTTTCTAAAACATCTAATTTCATATCAGAAACAGGATGCATGAAAAATGGAATTGAATAACGAGATGTTCCCCATAATTCTTTAGGAGGGTTGGTTACACGGTGAATTGTTGATTTCAACTTGTTGTTACTATGACGCGATAGCATATCACCTACATTAATCATTAATTCATCATCTTCAGCTATAGCATCAATCCATTCACCTTTATGGTTTTGAACTTGTAGCCCTTTTCCTTGAGCTCCCATTAACAAAGTAATTAAATTAATGTCACCATGTGCGGCAGCTCTTACGGCTCCTTTAGGTTCGGTAGTGATAGGAGGGTAGTGAATTGGACGTAAAATACTATTTCCGTTTTTAATGTAATTATCAAAATAAGTTTCTTCTAACCCTAAGTGTAATGCTAACGGGCGTAAAACGTATTTTGCAGTTTTTTCTAACATTTGGTAAGCTTCTTTACCAACTTCGTTAAAGCTAGGAAGTTCTTCAACTTCTACATTTTCAGGATATTCTTTTGCGTATTTTGAGTCAGCATCAACATACTGACCAAAATGCCAAAATTCTTTTAAATCTCCTTCTTTTTTTCCTTTTGCACTTTCTTTACCAAATGAAACATATCCTCTTTGACCACCAATACCTGGAATTTCATACTTCTCTTTTACATCTGTAGGTAAATCAAAAAACTTCTTGATTTCAGCATATAAGTTCTCTACTAATTCATCGTCTAAAAAGTGTCCTTTTAATGCTACAAATCCTATATTCTCGTAAGCGTCACCAATTTCATTGATGAATTTTTGTTTTCTTTCAGCATCGTCCGATAAAAAATCTGCTAAGTTTACGCTTGGAATTTTATTCATTGTTAATAAGTTTTATTATTCAGGCAGTAAAGTTAGTGAAATCAAGCGTATGCTGATAATTTATTTATTAACAAAAGGGATTAGGTACGATATTGTATAATTGAATCCGAAGCCTGTACTGCTTTCAAAAACACGATTAAAACCTGGAGTATATAGCGTTTTAAAGCCTTCTTGGTCGTCAACACTTAACATAATTTTATATGAAAAACTAAAACCTATAAACAAATTTTTAAAGGTTTCTGCTTTTATACCTAATTGTAATTCAGTCCAGTGAGCGGTAAGTCCGTCGTCAGACATAGGTGTTGTTACAGGGGTTGAAGGAAAGTAGGGAGGTAAGTTTTCAGTACCTGAAGAAACATTAGGTTGGTAGCTATTTAGGGTATGATCAAATATGGCAAAACCATAACGTATACCAACATAAATTTCGTTATTCATGTCTAACCAATTCTCGTAGGCGTTGTAATTTGCTCCAAGTCTAATATAACTTCCTTTTGAACTAGAAGAAGAAAAATCTTCATAGGTGGTTTCATCTTCAAAACCTAATTCAGTAGCGATGTACCATTTTTTTGATACTCTATAATCACCTACTAATTCAAGTCCGCTATAACTTTTGTCAATAATAGCAAGACCAGGTTTACTAATGTCTAATCCAATACGTAAGCCATATCCTGTTTTATATGTAACGGTATCTTTTTTTTCTTTGGTTTCTTCTTTAGATGTATTTATTTGTGAATATCCGTTCACAAATACAAAAACGAAACATAAACTAATGAAATACTTGTACATGGGCGCTAGCTTGATTGTCAATTAAAGGAACTTCTGTAGTTGATAAACTGTTTATCCAACCTGTATTACTTAAAGTTACATTTTCATAAATAATTCTGAAACCACATGAGCGAGAAACAAAATCTTCTTCAGGGTTATACTCAATAGTAAGCGTAGCGGTTTGATTGTTAGCTATATTACCATCTATATCATTCATTTTTAATGTGTAGACTGTTTTCTGAGATAAACTGTTTAAAGGAATAGCAATACTATCTGTTGTTCTATTGGTAAAGAGACTATCAGTTTTACCCTCTGCAATTACAGATAAGCGTTCTACACTTTTTAAATCATTCGTATTATCCATATCGTAAAAACGAAGCACTAAATTGGGTGTTACTGGGTTTTGTGTACAGAAATCATCTTTTTCACAGGCTGTTAAACCTACTAGAAGTATGAATAGAGCAATGTATTTTTTCATATAACTGTTTATCTGTTTAGTTGTTTATGCGTTAAGTTGATATTTTCTTAGTGCGTTTAACATATTGGTTATCTTTTCTAGCTTTTTTCTGACTAAAATATAATCTTTTTCAGAAACATAGTTTAGTTCTCTTGAGATTATGAGTTGATTTAACACTTCCATTGCTGAACTATAAGAAATAGTAATAAAACGTGCTTTATCTTTATTACTTATTCTTGATGTTCCTTCTGCTAAATTGGAAGCAATAGAAACTGTAGCTCTTCTTAGTTGAGAAATTAATCCAAATTGTTCATTCGAAGGAAAGTCATTAGTTAAATTATAAATATCTTTGGTTAAAGAAACACTTTCTCTCCAAACTTCTAATTTTTCAAAAGAATAAATTTTCATAGTAAATAAACCTTTAAACAATTAAACGAATCAACTCAATCATATTACTTCTCAAACAAAACCACCGTTTCTATATGTGATGTATGTGGAAATTGATCAACTAAACTAATCTTTTTTAATTGATATCCGTTTTTCATCAACTCTTCAGTGTCACGAGCTTGTGTAGCTGGGTTACAAGATACATAAACCATTCTATCTGCATTTAAGTTTATGATTTTCTTAAGCGTTTTTGGTGCAATACCCGCACGAGCTGGATCCAAAATAATGGTTCTTATCTTATTTTTATACTGCGGGTGTTCGTTTAAGAACTTTCCTACATCAGCAGCATAAAATTGTAAACCTTCAATATTGTTACGTTCTGCATTTTTCTTAGCATCTTCAACAGCAGAAACTACAATATCTACACCAACAATTTTAGTGTTATTCGATTTTGAAGCGATAATTTGACCAATAGTTCCCGTTCCACAGAATAAATCCATTACCACAGTATTATCTATAGCTTCTTTGTTTTCTAACGCATAATCAACTACTTTGGTATATAGTTTTTCGGCAGATTTAGGATTGGTTTGAAAAAAGCTTTTCATGCTAATTTCAAAATTTAAGCCTAATAACTTTTCAACAATTTTATCTTTTCCATATACTAATTTAATGCTTCCTGAGGTAGCTATGGTTCTATCACCAGTTTCATCGTTAATAGTATGTAATAAACCAGCCACTCTATCACCAAATAACTCTACTAAATAGTTAGCAAACTCTTTTAAATCAAATTTAGGTAAATCGTGAGAAGTGGTTACTAAGTTGAATAACAATTCGTTGGTTTTGTATGATTTTCTTACCACAAAATACCTAAAGAAACCTTCTTTTTTAGGTCCGTGCCAAGGTGCTAAACCAGTTTTTTTACAATACTCTCTAATGTTTTTGATGTTGTCTTCAACTTGTTTGTCAAATAAACCAGAATCTTTTTCAAGGTTATCACCCATCCACCAAACACCGCGACGTTTAAAACCTAAGGTAAATTCATCTACATCGGTTTTGTTTTCACGGTCGTAACCAATGGCAGAAAAACCATATTCCATTTTATTTCTATAGTGAAATACATTAGGAGAAGCGATAAACTCATCAAATAAATCTTCAATGTTTTCAACTTTACCAATACGCTTAAATAAAGATAACGTGCTTTCTTGTTTGTATTTGTGTTGTAAATCTATAGGTAATTGAATGTAAGGTGCTCCAGGAATATCTTGATAAGGAATAGTTACTTCATCATCAGAATGTTTTAAAACATCAATCAATTTACACTCTGCATACTTCTTTTTAGATTTATCTACACGTGCTTTTACTAATTGTCCTGGTAAGGTGTTAGGAACAAAAATTACAAAAACACCTTCTTCTGAACGTATTCTTCCTATTCCTTTTCCGCCGAAGGCATAATCTTCAATTAAAATTTCAATGATTTGTCCTCTTTTTACAAACTTATTTCGTTCTCTTCTTGGCATTCTATACTATGATTTATGGTGTGCAAAATTAGGAAAAGATATGGTTTGAAGATAAAAAAAAGACCACTCATTGTAGAGTAGTCTTTTTAGGTGTAGTTTGTAAAAGTTATTTTTTATTGACGCGCTTCTTGTTTAGCTTCTTTTATCATTTGCTCGTTTGCAACAATCGCAAACTCTACACGTCTATTTTTACTTCTTCCTTCAGCAGTATCGTTTGTAGCTATAGGGTCTTTAACACCAAGTCCTTTAGTTTCAAAACGACTATTGTTTACTCCTTTACTAGCTAAGTAGCTTCTTACAGAGTTAGCTCTTTTTTCTGAAAGCGTTTGGTTGTATTCAACTCTACCAGTACTATCTGTATAACCATAAATTACAATATTGGTATCTCCATAATCTTTAAAAACAGGTACTAATTTATCTAAGTTAGCTTTAGCAGTAGTTGTTAAAGTAGCTTTGTTAGTAGCAAAACGAACGGCGTTTTCACCTAAAGTAAGTTTAATACCTTCTCCAACTCTTTCAACTTCAGCACCCGGTAAAGCTTCTTCAATCTCACGAGCTTGTTTATCCATTTGATTACCAATTACACCACCGGCAACACCACCTACAACACCACCTAAAATAGCTCCAAGTTCTGAGTTGTTTTTACTTCCTACATTGTTACCAATAACGGCTCCAATAACAGCTCCAGCAGCAGTACCAATAGCAGCACCTTTTTGAGTGTTGTTAGCATTTTGTATAGATTTACATGAAGTAAAAATTGTACCAGCTAAAAATAAAATTGATAAACTATAAATTATTGATTTTTTCATAATGTTTTATTAATTATTGTCTTTGAAATGAATAGGTAATGTTTTTTACTTGGCCAGCAACGTTTACTTTGTCTATTAAATCGAAGCTAGTTTCAGTAACATTTTTTATATTTAATATATATCCTTGGTTTACTTCTTTAGCTTTGTGGTTATTAATAATTTTTAAAACAAAATTACCATCTTTATTAACATACCAAGTAATTAGAGAACTAAAGTTTTTACAGTCTGTATTTGGATTGTTTAAACTCATTTCTCCTTTATTGTTGTTAGAAACAAAACTCCAGTTACTACCAATAAAGCAGTTAGAGTCTTCTAAATTAAATGAGTTTACTTTTAAGTAGTTAGAACCTGGGAAATTTACAGCAGTAATGGTCCAATTACCTTTAAGCATTCGTTCAGTTTTGTTGTCAAGTTTAGTGTTAGTTACAGATGTAGATTTACATCCGATTACAACTATTGAAAGCAGTAATAAAAATAAGATTTTTTTCATAAAATGATATTTAGTTAATTTCTTTAAAGATAAAAAAAACTGATTAACTATGGTTTTATTGCAAACCATAAAAAAAGTTATGTTGTTTGTGTTTTTAGACACTTCAAAATCTAAGAAAGTCACTTAAATTTAATAATTTTGTACTTAGGGATGATTTCTTTCCCACGCTGAATTTTCGAAACTTCTTTTTCGAAAGGATAAAGGTAGATAAGGAATGGTTATTTTATAAATTTTAAAAAATTAAGAAAAATGGCTGTTTTAGACCAATTAACTTCGCAACAAGCGATTGACTTAGAAAACAAATACGGAGCACATAACTACCATCCATTACCAGTAGTATTGAGTAAAGGAGAAGGAGTATATGTATGGGATGTTGAAGGGAAAAAATATTATGATTTTTTATCGGCTTATTCTGCAGTAAATCAAGGGCATTGTCACCCAAAAATTGTTGGTGCAATGGTAAATCAAGCGCAAATATTAACATTAACATCACGTGCTTTTTATAACGATATGTTAGGGAAGTACGAAAAATTTGCTACTGAATACTTTGGTTTTGATAAATTATTACCAATGAATACGGGTGCTGAAGCTGTAGAAACTGCTTTAAAAATTTGTAGAAAATGGGCGTATGAAGTAAAAGGAATTGATGAAAACGAAGCACAAATTATTGTTTGTAAGAATAATTTCCACGGAAGAACAACTACAATTATTTCTTTTTCAAACGATCCTGTAGCTCGTAAGAATTTTGGACCGTTTACTGATGGTTTTATCAAAATTGAGTATGATAATTTACAGGCTTTAGAAGAGGCGTTAGAAAACAACGATAATATTGCTGGCTTCATGGCTGAACCTATTCAAGGAGAAGCCGGAGTATATGTGCCTTCTGAAGGATATTTAGCCGCAGCTAAAGCGTTATGTAAAAAGCATAATGTATTATTTATAGCTGATGAAGTACAAACAGGGATTGCACGTACAGGTAAGTTATTAGCGGTAAACCATGAAGATGTTCAACCAGATATTTTAATTTTAGGTAAGGCTTTAAGTGGAGGAGCATATCCGGTATCTGCAGTATTAGCAAACGATGATATTATGAATGTTATTAAACCTGGTAACCACGGTTCTACTTTTGGAGGAAACCCTGTTGCGGCAGCGGTAGCTATGGCAGCTTTAGAGGTAGTTAGAGATGAAAAGTTAGCTGAAAATGCTGAGCGTTTAGGTAAAATTTTTAGAGAAGAGTTGGCTGAGTTTGCTAAAGAAAATGAGTTAGTAAGATTAGTACGTGGTAAGGGGTTATTAAACGCTGTTGTAATTAATGATACTGAAGATAGTTCAACCGCTTGGGATATTTGTATGAAATTACGTGACAACGGATTGTTAGCAAAACCAACTCATGGAAACATTATCCGATTTGCACCACCGTTAGTAATGAACGAAGAGCAATTAAAAGACTGTATTACTATTATTAAGAAAACAATTACTGAGTTTAAAAAATAAGTTTACAGCTTTATATATTAAAAAAAGGAACGATTTAATCGTTCCTTTTTTGTTGCTACTTATTGGTTTTTAATTGCTAAAATATAAAACTAACATTTATAAAAATGTTATTAAAAATGTTTAATAGCAAGTTAAGTGCTTTTTGTACACTTTTTTAATTGCTAACTTTTTTGGTGTACAAGTACTGTACACTTTTTATTTTATCAAATTTTTTAGTGTACAACAGTTGTACACTTTTTTAGTTGTAATTTTTTTTGGTGTACAAGAGCGTAATTAGTTTGCCATTTCATAAATATTCAGGTGTCTTTTTAAAATTCCTGAAGGTGTGTTTTTGGTCTCATCAAATATTCGGGTATCACCAAAAAGAATAAAACTTTCTTTAGCTCTGGATACTGCTACATTAAGCATGTTAGGTTTGTTGTCTCTTTCAAAGAAAAGAGTTCCTTCATCGTCATTAGAATATACAGAACTAAACAAGATAATGTTTCGTTCTGCACCTTGTAATGCGTGTACAGTACCTAGTTTAATGTTACTAACTTTATAACCAGCATCGGTTAAGGCTTTTGATAATTCTCCTTTCTGACTTGCAAAAGGCGTAATAATTCCTAAAACAGGTTCAATAGCGTCTACATTGTAGGCTTCTTGGATAGTTTCTTTATTTTGCTGTAACCAAGAAATAATAGCTTTTACTTCGCTAATGTTTTGACGGCTGTTGTATTTACGCTCACTAACTCCTTCTATATGATATGCCATCATTGATGGAAATGCTTGGTTTTCTTTAGCTTTTCCTTTCATAGGTTTTAAAATACCATCGTACGCTAATTCGTTACAAAAACTAATAATTTCATCATTACATCGTCTGTGCTCTAATAAAACCAACCCTTGTTCTTTTTTGGCAGGTAGGGGAGTTTCAAATTCGCAGGCATTTTGAGCCATTTTCATAATACTTCCGCTAGAAGCTAAAAAACCTAATTCGTCTAAATGTGCATCATTTTGATTTTCAATAATATCAAGGCTTGTTAAGTTTCCTTGATCAATTTTTTTAGGAATAGACCAAATAGGTTCAATTTGTTGTAAATCACCTACTACAAAGGCTTTTTGGGTTAATGAAAATATAGGAATACTTACCTCTGGCGTAACTTGACCTGCTTCATCAATAATTAACAAATCTAAAAAGTTGAATAAAGGTAAATATTCAAAAATAGGTTTTCCGTTTTCGTTTTCTCCTTGAAATTGACTGTATAAAAAGTGACTTGGTGCTGTATAAAAAGTAGCTACGAAGCAAGGAGTAAGCATAGCTCTTCGTTTCCATCTTGCTTTTATAGCATATTCACCTGTCCCTTTTTCAGTGTTACCTTCTAACATTTCTCTGGTTTCTAGTAACCAGCGAGCTTCCCAATAATGGGTTGCTAATAAGAATGCTTTATGACGTAAATCAATATCTAACTCATCATAAAAGAAACGCTGAGTTACATCGTTAGATTTGATTTTTTCATATTCATACGCCCACATTTGTTCTTCTGAAACAAAAGGAAACCCTTTGATGTTATTTTCGTACTTCCAATTTTTTAGGCTTAAATGTGATTGCAATAGCAGATTTACATTGTTTGTACATTCTTTTATATATGCTGCTGCTTTTTTAGCATCCAATAGTGTTTCAGCGTTAGCCTTAAAAATGTGTTCAGCATTTCTTGATTCAAACTGAGCTTCATCAATAAAATAGTGTTTTACTTTATCAATAAAATCAGTGTCTTTTGTAGCTGTTTTTAAATCGTTTAAAACAGTTCTCCATTCTTGTAGTTTGGAGATTTTAAATGTACTTTTTTCGATAAAATCTTCTTCGTGTACGAGTATGCTGTTGATGTAGTTTACAGCATTAATATAGTTTCTAGAGTAATCAACACCATCCGCCAAAATATTTTGAATACCAATAATTTCTTCTTGTAGATAGTTACACACATCGTCAAGTGAATTTGTTTGGGTATTGAAATACTGACAATAGTTTGTTAAAAAATAATATTCTGCTTCAGAGATATATTTTTCATTCTCCAGATTACAAAGTGTTCCTTCATGACCAAATAAATTTCCTTTTAAGTAATTAATGTTAGCCAGTTTTTTATCACTTTTTGAACTGGATGGGAGGTAGGTTGCATATCCGTTAAAATCAGGAATCCAACGATTGGCTAATTCTCCCATAGTACTTTCAGAATTGATAAAACTATCAATGATATTCGTTACTGCTTGGTTGTTGTTTGAGCAGGCTAAAATTATAGGAGCTTCTTCCCCGTTAATAGCAGCTTTTACAAATTCGGTAGCAACCAGGCTTTGCAATAGCGTAGTTTTTCCAGTTCCTGGAGGTCCGTTTACAGCGGTAACTGCATTTTCTTCGGCTACCAAATACGATAACAATGTTTTTCGCTGACTAACCGAAAGTGGGAACTTATTTGACATTTGCCCTAAATGCAAATGATTGTAGACTAAGAATCCGTTATCGGTAATGGCTTCTTGTCGTTTTCTAGTATATGGGTTTATAATTTTAGAGAGTACAGGCAATTCATCCGTATTTTTAAGTAGGTTTTCGTACAGGAATAAAATACTTTTTGCTGTAGAAATTTTAGAACTTAAAGCAAAATAAGTAAGCTCATATTGTGTGGTATAGCGTTCTATTTGATAACGATATAGGTTGCTAAAAGTTATGGCAGAAAATACTTCGTTAATATAGTTCCAGTATTCATCCCAAGGCACGGGGTCTTCGCTATTTTCAAAATCGGGAGCGTCTAGGTCTTTGGCGTCTAAAACAGTGTCGATAGAAGAGAAGATAAAATCATTCTTAACATCTGCCATAGGTGTTAGATAGTTACGAACAATTAAAGGAAATCCATCTTTTGGAGCTGATAATTGTCCTGAACGATTTACAATAGCACTAATCCAAAAAGGGTGTATGGGACGTTGTTTAAATTTTATATTGTCGGTTTGATATACTAAATGAAAAGGAGCAATTAATATTTTAGTTTCTTCTACTTTATACCACTTAGGGTTGTCTTTTTTAGTAATTCCTTTTAGTCGATTAATTCTTCGTTCTTCAACATCTAACAATTGATTAGCTTGTTTAGAGCTAATAAGTGCATTGCTTAAATCGGATGATTTTTGATGAAAAAGGTTTTTTATTTTACTAATGTCAATAGCTAAGTTTTCACTGTCAGATAAGCTATTTTTATAATATTGTAACCAGTTTTTTTCGTCGTTCATAGTTATTCTCGTACCCTTGAAATATGATTTTTTTCTGTAAGAAAGGGTGCGAAAATACTATATTCAACGTATGAAAAAACAGTTTTTATATCCTTTTTATTAACGAAAAAATAAGAGGGAGGGTAGTGGGTTTGTTTTCAGTAAATTAAATTGTTATAGCTACGATGTTGCTTTTATACTAAAAAAAAATTCTATAAATATAGTTCGCTTAACGACAAGAGTTTGTAATAAAATTTTAAGTAGTAAGTAATATTTATGTGTTTTTATAATTTAATTTATTATATTCGTTGCCAAATGGAAAGTAATCGTTTAAAAAATAGCATTGCATATTTATTTCTTGTCCTGTTTCTATCAATGAAAGTAGGCGGGTTGCACGTGCTATCTCATACAGACGATAAAGACCATACATCACATTGTACGATATGTGATCATGCAGTTGCAAGTGATTTAACTCCGTTAGTTACTCCTGATACTTTAGATTTTTCAGTAGAAAACAATGAATATGTTGTTTTAAGAGAAGTAATTAAAGATTATAATTTTATTATTTCAGGAACTATTACTACGGGGCAACTTTTTTCTAGACCACCACCTTCTTTAGTGTAAGAGTTTTATTTACACATTTAATCTTTTTATTAATGTTTTTTATTCAAGTATTTAAGCAATTATAGAATATTGGCTTACATAATTCTTGTGATGAAGAAGATAAACGGAATGTAACTTCTCAGTTTTTTTAAGAGGAAAAATACAAGTTTAAAAACTCTTACCACTACTTTGTTTTTATTTTAATAACCTATTTTCTTTATTGTTTTAAAGGATTGGCTCGTAGTATATTTAGATGCAGGATTATCTTATCTGGAATATATTACAGCAACTTAAATGTCTTTACATGTTTTAAGGGTTTTACAACAGTTATAGACATTAGATAATATAAGAAGTGAGAAAAGTGCCTAAATATACTAGAGCATAGGTTATTACTAAAATTTAAATTTCAAAAGAATCTTTACAGAAATCTTTTAGTTTTTCAAAAGACTAAGTCTCATTTTGAAAAGCCTAGGAATTCTATTGGATTTATGTACCATAATATTAAAGAAGTTGCAACAAAGGGGATGCTGAAAACCTTATAAAAATAGAGTAGGCAAAACTTTAAAATTTTTAATTATGAAAACCAAAGAATCAATGATCTCAGAAATTTTAGCTGATAAGTCTAAACAAGCAGCTGGAACTACACATTGTAGTAATTGTGGACACTGTGTTAACACTTTATAGTCCCAAATTTTTGGCGGTAGGAATTTATCCTACCGCTTTTTTTAAAAGTAAGAATAGTTAAGTATATGGAAAAAAGAGTTACAGAAGAGCAATTAGATAGGCTTCTAACTTTTAGTGACGAAAATGTAATATCTAGATTTTTAGATATGTATGATGTTACAGAAACTGAAGCTGAAGACATTTTGTTGGAAACTTTAAAGTTTTTGTATATCAGTCAAATTCCGGGAGTTTTCATTCCAGATGATTTATTAATTATAGATGAAATGTGGCATAACCTTATATTGTTTACACCTCTTTATCATAAGTTTAGCAAAGAATATTTGAACACTCCTTATTTTCATCATCTTCCTGCAACGAAAAAAGAAAAAGATGAAAGAAGAGAGGCTATGAGAATAGCACCAGATGAAGCAAAAAAAGAGTATCTCAAGAAATTGGAATTTTTGTTGTCTACAACCTACGATTATTTTGGAGAAGAAACCATTGTAAAATGGTTTAAAGTATATCCTCAAAAATACAGCAAAGAAAATATTAAAAAACTGAAAAAATAAGAATGAGCATTTTTCCCAAAAGAACCATTCAAGGTACCACTGTTACTATACATTGGAATTTTAATACAGCACACTTAAAAGATAAACATTTATGCCCATTGGTAAAAATAGGAGTAAAAGACCCTAATGGTAATGTAACAATGCTTTTTGAAAATCATGTTGTTGCTTTTCCAGAAGAAAATGAAAACAAGGAAGTAGTACCACAAAAATTAAAATATTTAAACAAAAACACCCCGCTTTTAGTGTTGGCTGCGTATTTAGAAGGAGCTTGTAAACGTGAAAAACTTGTAGAAATTCTTACCAACATACAAGCTGGTCGTCATTATTATTTTACATATAACGTTCCTGATAATGCCCCTTTAGGGAAATATACTCTCGTGTCTGAGGTGCATAATAATGGAAATATAAAGTACTCGAAAACTCACTTAGATGATCATTTTTGGGTAGAAAAAGTTTCGCTAATCAATGTAATAAGAGAAGAAAAAAGAGCAATGGTTTACAATCATTCAGAAGAGAAAACTCCAGTAAAAATTGTAAGGTGCTTTATCAACTCTGAAGGTTCCATGAAAACAGAAATGGAAGCTTTTGAAATGAATCCAAATGAAACAAAATCACTTTCAATTTCAACAGGTAATACTTTTTTACTCTACAATGAAGAACGAGAAATAGTGCCATTATTAGAAGAGAAACCTATACACTTAATAAAAAATCACGAAATACTATTAGTTAGTAAATCACCAGAATTTAATTATCTCATGAAAAAGGATACTGATGAAGCTTTTTCTCTTACGTCTGAAGCAAAAGAATTATGGGATAAAGCCGATGGATTACTCACTAAAAACAGCCTATCAAAAAAAGAACTAGAGATATTTAAAGAAATGGAAGCAGAAGGATTGATAAAGCAAGTAAGGTTATAATGACTAAAAATTATTTTAAATCAGAGATATTATATCTAGAAAAGTTAGGAAGCATAAAAATTATATACATATTATTTTTTAGCCTATTAACAAGTAGTTTTTTGCATTCGCAAACAGTAAAAGTTTCAGGAGTAGTAACTGACAATTTAGGGGTTCCTCTATTTCAATCTCATCTCCAAATAAAAGAACTTGATAAAAATACAGTAACCAATGAAGATGGAGAATTTACATTTAAAAAGATTCCGAAAGGAAAATATAGCTTAAAAATATCTTATGTAGGTTTTAAAACAAATTATCAGACGATAGATGTTTCAGGTAAAAAAACGAATATAAAACTTACTATTCAATTAAAACCTCATCAAAATCAGCTAAACGAGGTAACTCTTGAAGGAAAATCATCAGTTCAAAGACTAAAAGAGAGTACAGCCAACGTGTCAGTTTTACAAATAGAAAAGTTTCGAGAGAGAAACATCAATACAAGTGACATTGTAAAACAAATTTCAGGAGTAAATGTCCGACAAACAGGGGGATTTGGTAGTGATGCAAAAATCTATGTAAATGGGATGACTGGGAAATCGGTGCCCTTTTTTCTAGATGGAATTCCTTTGTCATATTTTGGAACTGGATTAGGGTTAAACGTATTGCCTTCAAATTTAATAGAACAAATTGAAGTTTATAAAGGAGTAGTACCTGTAGATTTAGGAGCAGATGCGCTTGGAGGAGCGGTTAATATAATACCTAGAAAATCATATTCAGACTATTTAGATGTTTCCTATTCAGCAGGATCGTTTAATAGTCATAAAATGAGCGTGAATGCGCAATTAATGAGTCCAGACAATCAATGGATGTTTGGGGTGAATTCATTTTTTAATCACTCTGACAATAGCTATAAAGTTGATGTTGAAATACCAAACGAACAAGGAAACCCAGAACCTGCTAGAGTTAAACGGTTTCACGATAAATATTCTAACCATCTTTTAAACGTTTATGCAGGAGTTTTAGATAAAAAGTATGCAGATCGATTGGTTCTTAGTGTGCGTTATTCAGGACTTGACGATGATATACAACACAATGCTATTATGGCTCAACCTTATGGAGAGGCTACTTATAATGAATCGACTATTGGGACTTCTTTAGAATATGAAAAAAAGAATATTTTAAAGAAAATGAACATGAAATGGTATAGTGCTTATAACCGTATCAGAGGACATTTTATTGATACTACCCTGAATGCCTATACTTGGGATGGTAAAATATATCGTAAACGGACAGATGGTGGAGAAATTTCTGCCTCACGAAATTCTTTAAAATTAACCTCTCAAAATGTTTTAAATCGAGTTAATTTAAACTATCACCCCTGGGAAAAAGGAACGTTTACGTTGAATCTTTTTTCATCTTGGTTTAGAAGAGTAGGGGAAGACCCAATTGCAGCTGAGTTTTATGGAGAAGATTTTTTTAAGAATCCAACCCAGCTTTTTAAAAATGCTCTAGGAATTGCTTATGAACACCGTTTTTCAAAAAGCTTAACGAGTTACACGGCGGCAAAACATTTTTGGTTAGATACGGATGGGTATGAAATAAAAAACCTTGAGTTTGTTCCTAACCAGCAGGAAACATCAAATTTTGGATTTTCACAATCGCTTCGTTACCATCTTACAAAATCTTTTTTAGTAAAGTCTTCTTACGAGTATGCTACGAGACTTCCTGATGAAGTGGAGCTTTTTGGAGATTTTACCTTAATAAAATCCAATCCATTTTTAGAGCCAGAACAAAGTCATAATCTTAATTTAGGTTTCCAGCTAAAAACAAAGAAAGTTAATTGGGATACGAATCTTTTTTACCGAGGAACAAATAATGTTATTTGGTTACGCACCTCTCAATTTTATTCTCAATATCAAAATTTACTAAAATCACGTACGCTTGGGGTTGATATGGAGCTGCGCTATCGTCCTGTAGATTTTCTTGATATTAAAGCAAATGCTACTTATCAAGATTTACGAAACCGTTCACCGAAAAACATTACGGGAGCTGTGGATAATCGTTATTTTAATGCAAGACTACCTAATATTCCTTATTTTTTTGGTAATGCAGAAGTACGCTACCACAAAGAAAATTTCTTGCACACAAAAAATAATATTTCAGCATGGTGGTCTGCAAACTATGTAAATGAGTTTTATCTATTTTGGGCTGTAGATGGCAATAAAGATTTAAAGAATACTATTCCGTCTCAATTTACTCAAAATTTAGGTATTACTCTTTCTCACCCAGAAAATAGATGGACGGTTACTGCCGAAGCGACCAATATATTTAACGAAAAAGTATTCGATAACTTTAGTGTACAACGTCCTGGAAGAGCATTTTATATAACACTTAGAACATTTATAAATTAAAAATAAACATCAATAAATAAAAAATGAAAACACAATTCTTAAAAAAAATAAGTTTAGTATCACTTTACACATTTATATTAGTTTTTACATTCATAGGGTGTAGTAGTGATGATAATTCACCAGTTGACGGAACCGATCTAGTAACTATTAATTTTGGGATTACAACAGTAAGTGGAGCATTTCCTAATCAGACCTCTTATATTCAAGGAAAATCAAACTTAGAGTTTTCAACGATAGGAAATGAAAAGGCGTTAGAATTAACTGGAAATACAAGAACAGTTTCTTATAATAAAGAGCTGTATGCATTGCCTTTTGGTGCACCTGCAACCCTAGCAAAATATTCATTTAATGAAGAAGGAAATACAGTTGAAGATCAACGTATTGTTGTTCCTGGAGCAAATACTTTTTCAGCACTTTACTTTGAAAGTAAGGAGGTAGCATATGCTTCAGTAGCAGGGGGGATTTCAAAACTTATTATTTTCAATCCAACTACGATGCGTATTACTGATGAAGTAACTTTAACATTAATAAAAGAAGAATTTCCTGAAGCTACACGTACGTATTACACAGATATGATTGAACGTGATGGAAAGTTGTTTATGGGAGTACACTATGAGAAAAATTTTACTCCATTAAACGATTGGGCGTATGTAGCGGTAATAGATTTAAAGGAGAAAAAGGTAGAAAAAATAATTTCAGATAAAAGAACAGGAATGGTGTTTGGCGGACATGCAGCAAATGCTGGAATGATTAAAACGACTAATGGAGATATTTATGTACAAGGTTTAGGAACTACAATGAGTAGTGGAAGTAGCCCTAGTGGTTTGCTAAAAATACCTAATGGAGAAACTTCTTTTGACCCAGATTATTTTATGAATATGCAAGAAGTAACAGGAAATGTATGTTATGGAATTTATCATACACCTAATGGAAGAAGCTTTACAGCAAGAGTAGAGGAGGTAAGTGATTTTTATGAGTATCAAACTGGTCAACCCCAATTCAAATATTTTGAGATTAATGTTCAAAAAAAATCGAGTTTAGGGGCGATACCAGGACTTCCTACCACTTATGGATCTCGTAGTATGATTATTCTTCCTTATAAAGACCAAAAATTATTATTTACAACAGCAACCAATGATGAAAATGCTGTGTTTAGTTTTGACACCAGTTCAAATACATCTAGTAAAATGTTTACGTCTACAGGAGGTTACATATCAGGTCTTGAAGATTTTAATAACGAATAGAATACGCCATGTTAAAAGCACAAGACCTCACAAAAAAATATGGTGATTTTACCGCCTTGAATAGTTTAAATTTAAATATTAAAGCAGGAGATATTTTTTGCTTGCTCGGTGCTAATGGTGCGGGAAAATCAACAACCATTAATTTGTTTTTAAATTTTATTGAGCCTACATCCGGTAGTGCTTTTGTTAATGGTTTAGATGTAACAAAGAACCCACAAGAAACAAAAAAATGGTTGTCTTATATTCCTGAGAATCTCCAGTTGTATCAATATATGACAGGACTGGAGAATCTTCACTTTTTCTGTGGTCTACAAGGTGTGGATATAGAAAAAGAAGCATTAGAAAACTTATTAGTACAATCAGGTTTACAAAAAGATTTTATTAAGAAAAGAGTTCGTAGTTACTCTAAAGGAATGAGACAAAAAGTAGGGATTGCTCTAGCGAGAGCTAAAGGAGCGAAAGTATTACTTTTAGATGAGCCTACCTCTGGATTAGACCCTAAAGCAAGTAATGAGTTTTCTGAGCTTCTACTTAACATGAAGCAACAAAAAGTTGCCACTTTAATGGCAACACACGATCTTTTTAGAGCTAAAGATACAGGAACACATATTGGTATTATGAAAGAAGGAGTTTTGGTTGAAAAGATGGAATCAAATCAAGTTTCTTTTCATGATTTAGAACAAAAGTACTTAAAACACATGCACGAATAGTGTGTAACAAGTCATTACATCTAAAAAATAAAATGTAAACAGATGATACATCAAGTATTTTTAATAACTAAAAAAGAACTTACCAATATTGCAAGGCAAAATGCTTTAAAAATTTTGTTTCCTATTATTTTGTTCCTCTTAGGGTTTTCTCTTTATGCTGGACATATCGCTTATAAACAGGAAATGGATATGGTGAAAAAGGCTCAAGAAGAAAGAAGAGCTGAGTGGTTAGAACAAGGAAATAAGCATCCGCATATTGCGGCTCATTATGGAACGTATGTTTTTAAGCCTAAAACACTTCTAAGTCTTTTTGATTTTGGGTTGGATACCTATACAGGAACTTCCGTTTATTTAGAAGCACATTATGCACATGAGTTTATGTTTAGACCTGTACAAGGATATGGTAATATGGCTCGTTTTGGAGAATTGAGTGCAGCTTTGGTTCTTCAGCTATTATTACCACTTCTTATTATATTCATCACTTTTCAAACTTTTAGTAAGGAAAAAGAAACAGGAACCTTGAAGTTGTTAATAGGGCAAGGAGTTTCAATGAGGTGCATTTATTTAGGTAAAGTTTTAGCTTATTTTTTAATAGTTCTACTCATATTAATATTATTTTTTACAGGACTTTATATTGTAGGAATAATTGAAGATGATAGCTTAGTAATGCAAGATGTAGGTTTACGAGTTTTATTTCTCTTTTTTCTTTACGTTGGGTACTTATTTGCTTTTACAAACTTTTCTGTTTGGGTTTCTTTTAAGTCTTCAAATGCACGAAACTCTCTTCTAACTTTATTAATGTTTTGGATTACGACTGGTATTATTATTCCAAAAACTTCGGCTAATATAGGAGAGAGTTTATATCCTTTACCATCTCTTAAAGCATATAAAGAAAAAATTAAAAGGGATATAGATAAGGGTTTACCTATGGATGGTTCTAAAGAAGAGAGACTTGTTAAATTAAAGGAACAGTACTTAAAAAAATATGGAGTAGATTCTTTACATCAATTACCACTAAATTTTGAAGCAATACGAATGCAAGAGGGAGAAGAATATGCTTATAAAGTACAAAAGGTTCATGATTCTCTTCTTAACAGAAGGTTTGAATATCAAAATAGAATAGGAAGTATAATAGGGTTTGTTGCACCTTACATTTCAATAAGAAATTTTTCAATGGCTTTTGCTGCAACAGACGGGTACAGTTTTAATGATTTTCAAGAAAAAACAAAAGCATATCGTCTAAAACTAATGAGAAAAATGAATAATGATATGGCTGTAAATTCACGTTATGGCGAGTTTTACGAGTACAAAGCAGGAAGAAATTTATGGGAAACGGTTTCTGGGCTAGAATATCGTACACCAAGCGTAATGAAAACCTTTAAGAATTACAGAATAGAATTAATATCATTAATTTTTTGGGTTTTAATAATGTTCTTACTAATACCTTCTTCTCACAAAAATAAATTGATATGAAATTAACTATATTATTATGGAGACGTGAAGGTATTTCAATCGTTAGAAATACGTTTCAAATAATTTTGCTAATCATCGTGTTTTTATTGGGGATTTATGCTGTTTATTATGGACATTCAAAAATAATTGAGCAGCGTAAAATAATTGAGAATGTTAAACATATTGAAAAGAAAGAATTCGAACAGTATAAAGAGAGTTTTTATGCCAACCATACCTCGTTAAAAGATAAACAATTATTTGACATAGCTTCTAAACCTGGCTATGCATGGTATCGACATGGATATCATGCAATTTTACCTCCTCATGGTTTAGCACACATGTCTTTAGGACAAAGAGATATAGAACCTTATTACTATAAGTTAACGGGAATGAGCTTATATTATCAATTGTTTGAAAATGAACTGGCAAACCCACTTAAACTCTATGTTGGAAATTTAGATCTATCATTCGTTTTTGTTTATTTGTTTCCATTACTTATAATAACTTTTATGTATGGATTATATGCGGAGGAAAAGGAAAATGGAATGTTACCTTTATTAAGGTTACAATCTATAGGGCTAAGAAAAATTCTCTTAATAAGAATTGCTTTTTATTATGTTTTAGTTTTAGGATTAGGAGTTCTTTTGTCTATAATAGCCTTTACGGTTGCTGAAAAAGTAAGTGTTTTAAGTATTTGTTTATGGTTGTTAGCAGTTTTGTGTTATTTCAGCTTTTGGTTTGCTTTAATGTTTCTTTTAATTAGTTTTAAAAAGAATTCCTCATTAACAGCCATTACTGCTGCTGGTTTATGGTTACTTTTTTTAATAGTTTTTCCTGCAATATTAAATGTATATGCAAATATTGTACATCCGATAGATAATACTTCATTAGCTGATATAACCAGAAGAAGAAGCCTTGAAAATGAAGAAAATATAGAAGAAGCTAAAGCTGTAGTTGTTGAGTATTTAGATTATCGAGACGACTTAAAAGGAGCAAAATCTTTAATAAACGTAAATACAATGGCAAAAGCTTATGCAGCTTTTACTGCACTTAATGATGATCATCATAGAGAAGAAGTACAGGAGTATTTTAAACAAATTGAGTTAAGGCAAGAATGGGTTTCTAAATTTAGATGGACAAATCCAGCAGTAAATGCTCAAGGAATGTTTAATGAAATAGTTGAAACGGATTCTGAAATTTTTCAATCCTTTTATCAATCAATTGAACTTTTTCATAGAGATATTACCAATTTTTACTTTAACAAATTGTTTTTGGGTAAACAAATAACAATAAGGGATTATGAAAGGTTACCTAAGTTTAAGTTGAACACTGATTATACTAAAAATGAAAGAATAGGAAAAAGTTTACTGGAAGTTATGCTTATAACCTTTATAATTTTTGGTATATCACTGGTCTTTTTTAAAAAAATAACTTTTTAATAGAGCGATGCAAATATGAGTTCCAAAATAAAGAATAGCACTAAACAAAAGCTTGATTTTATTAATGATAGTCTTTGGAGTCTGATGTTAAAACTATCTGTTCCTAGTATTTTAGGTATGATGGTTATATCTATAAACGGTCTTGTAGATATATTTTACACAAGCTATTTTATAGGAATAAAAGCTTTTACAGGAATATCAATGTTGTTTCCTTTAATGTTAGTTGTTACAAGTATTACTGTTTTTATAGCTGCAGGCTCTGCCTCTGTTCTTAGCAGAGCTATAGGAGCCAAACAAATTGAAGTTCAAAAGAAAATAATTTCAAACATGATAGCCTTATCTCTCATAGGGGCAACTTTAATAACTGTTTTTGGAATTATTTTTTCTCATGAAATAGTTTCAGTAATAGGAATTTCAGGAGAACTATTTACCTATGCTTTAGAATATTTTAAAGTATACATTTTTGGAGCATTATTCAGTATTTATGGCTTGTCAGCTAATAGTTTAATACGGGCAGAAGGAAAGATAAAAGTGGCAATGCAATTCACAATAGCTTCAGTAATTTTAAATATTTTACTAACTCCCATCTTTATTGGTGTTTTGCATATGGGAGTAGCAGGTGCAGCATGGAGTAGTATTACAGCAATGTTTATTTATAGCTTGTTAACATCTCTATATTTTATCCGTGGAAAAGCAACATTTAAAACAGGGGCTTTTCGAATAAGGTTGGAGTATAAAATACTTAAAAATGTTTTAAGTATTGGTTTTTCTGCATTTACAATGCAACTATCTAATTTGTTTAGGCAGTTTTTACTTTTCAGGTTAGTGGTTTTCTATGGAACAGTAGATGCTATGGCTTTTTTTAATGCTGTTTTTAGATTGTTTACTTTTTTAGCTATTCCGCTTTTAGGACTTTACCAATCTATGCAGCCAATTATAGGAATTAATTACGGAGCTAACAAGCCATCTAGGTGTTTAAAAGGAGTAAGGATATACAGGTTAGCTGGGGTTGTTCTTGGTGCTGGACTATTAATTCCGATACTGATTTTTCCTGAAGCAATGGTTAATGTTATATTACCTAATGTAAAACTTAATGATACAGAAATTTTTAATGTACGAATGTTGTTAAGTATTTTATTAGTTATTCCTATATCTTCTAGTAGTATAGTTCTTTTTCAAGCTATAGGAGAAGCAAAATTAGCAACATTATTACCCATTGGTAGACAATTATTATTATTTGTTCCGGTAGTGTTACTTTTAACCAAATATTTTGGAATAGAAGGGATATATTACAGTTTAGCTTTAGAAAATATATTATACGCTTTGGTTTTATATATTGTATCTAGAAAAACACTTAAGCAAATATCCAAGGGAATAATACAGGAGTAAGTATAAATGTGGTAGTTTATTGTTTTAAAAAATGTTTCTTTTTTGCCACAATATGAAAAACATGCCAAAACTTTTCTTTTCCAGATAATGTTTTTCCTTTTTTAGAAATTTCATTAAAATAAAGAATCTCAAACTTATCAAATAATTTTTTTACCTCTTGTATATTGTGAAAAGTCATATCAGAATTAGAGCTCCAAGAATCTTGTGGTCCAAAAAAATGTCCACAAAAAATCCCTTCAGGGGATATACATTCGATAATATTCAACCATAGATTATCAAATTGATTAGGAGGACAAAAAGGAAGTGAAAAAGAGGCATTAACCAAATAAGTAGAAGGAAGCTTTTCTAAATTCTCAAAAGAAATGTTATTAAACTTTAATAGTTTTGAATGTTCAGGAGCTAAATTTTGTTGTAGGTGAAGCAATGAGTTAGGTGTGCTGTCTATAGCAAATACAGAAAAACCATTTTCTAACAAAGCAAATGTATCTACACCATTACCACAGCCTAAGTCAACAGCTGTTTTTTCTGTTATATTATTTTGGTGAGCTATAAATTCTAAAGCTTTACGCAATGTATAAGCTGGGGGATGTTTTTCTTCTTTTATTTTACTATAATGCTCTTTCCACATTCTATATTTTTTTCTGAGATAAACAAATATAAAGAAGTATTACACTGTTTAAATTAAAAAATAAAACATTCTATTATATTTTAACTTTTATAGAAGTAAAAGGTTTACTTGTATGTATTTAACTTAATTGAAGTATTTGTTTTTTGGGTGAAAGCAAGTGTGAAATTAACACCTTTTTTAAGTTAATTTTAGTAGGTTTGTAAGTAATGAAAAAAGGATGGTTAAAGAATAGTGTAACCTATTTATTCCTTGTGCTTTTTCTTTCAGTGAAAATGACAGGAATTCATGTGTTGATGCATACAGATGATATGGATCATGCTATACATTGTACCATGTGTGACCATAGCATAACACATGATTTAACTCCTGCACTTACTCCTAATTTTCAAAATTTAATTATTGATAAGTTTGAAATTATAGTTCAAAAATCAATTATTAAAAATTACAAGTTTACTGTTACAAGTAACTTTGCTTTGTATCAACTTTTCTCCAGACCTCCTCCTTGTTTATTATAATTTTTTAGAGAAAACCAAAGTTAAATGTCATCTTGGTTTTTTATAAGTTACTCTAGTTTCTTTTAACAATAGTGTAATCAAAAGTTTAAAACTTTGGATTGAAAATGTATCTAAATATTTAGAGCATATAAAGCTATGTGTTAAAAAAAAACATTTTCAGATTCAATTTTTTGAAAATAATTGCAACTTTTTTAAAAAGGAGTTGAAGAACATTTTATGTAACTAATTGTAATGAAAAACTTCTAGAACTTATAAAACCAAAATAATTCATTCTTAAGTAATACTTAATATTTAGGTATCTGTGTAAAAACAGAAATTAAACAAGCAGAATGATTACAGATAGATAAATCTATCTAACTAAAAAAATAAATTAAATAATGAAAAATTATATCAAAATACTTGTACGTTACTTTTTAATTCTTTCCCCATGGCTTATTTTTTCACAGGAGGTTGAAGTAAAAGGAATCGTTAGTGATGTTACAAATCAAGCATTACCAGGCACAACAGTTTTTATAAAAGGAAGTAATAAAGGAACAGTAACCAATTTAGATGGGAAATATTCAATAAAAACAACTAAAGGAGCTGTTTTGGTATTTTCTTTTGTAGGAATGGTTACGAGAGAAAAAAAAGTAACTGATGAAGAAAAGATAAATATAACCTTAAAAGAAGATGCTAATGCATTAGAGGAAGTAGTGGTTAATTTTAAAAAACCACTTATTGAGGTTGGTAAAGGTAAATTAACATTTAACCTAAAAAAATCTACTCTTACAACAGGGCAATCTGCTCTTGATATGTTAAAAAAATTACCAGGGATAAATGTAGCACAAAACGATGCTATTTTATTTAGAGGGGCGTCTGGAGTAAATATTATGATAGATGGTAAAATGACCTATTTGTCTGGAGGACAATTGTCAAATTTATTAAAAGGAATGAGTGCCGAAGACCTTAAAAAGATAGAATTGATAACATCACCAACAGCCGAGTTTGATGCAGCAGGTAATACAGGTATAATTAATATTGTTCTCGAAAAAAAACTTAAAAAAGGTTATGCAGTCAATTTACGAACTACCATTTCAAAGGGAAAATACTGGATGACAAACGAAAATATTTCGGCAAGTTTACGTACAAAAAAAGTAAATTTATACGGTTCTTTTGATTATAATACGCCTCATAGATTTACCAAAAACAAGAGTGGAAATACCATCAATGAGAACGGAGAATCTCTGTGGCTTAGTCGTAAAAACGAAAGTAACTATAAAATAAAATATTATACTTGGCGATTTGGAGCTGAATGGCAGTTTTTACCTAAACATAGTTTAAGTATTAACTATCATGGCTACTTTGATGACTTTAAAAAACAAAATTATTCCGAAGTTAATAAATTCAATAATTTTAAAGACTTACAATCTTACACATTAACAGATAATAAAATAAT
The DNA here is from genome assembly GCF_033978845.1 of Tenacibaculum sp. 1B UA. Taxonomy (NCBI): domain Bacteria; kingdom Pseudomonadati; phylum Bacteroidota; class Flavobacteriia; order Flavobacteriales; family Flavobacteriaceae; genus Tenacibaculum; species Tenacibaculum sp. 1B UA. Next base: position 69,442 of record NZ_JAKVUA010000002.1, on the reverse strand, counting down.
TGAACCTTATCATTACGATGCGGGGAGTGTGCATTATATGTTTGTTATAGATTCTCTTGGAAAAAAAATAACAGCAGATGCCAATTATACATCCTATCGAAATTATTCAGATGGAATACTGATAACAGATAATTATGATGCAAACCAAAATAAATTAGATACCAACGTACTCAAGTCACACCAACCAGGAAGTGTAGATATTTTTTCAACACAAATTGATGCTAATTTGCCTTTTAAGAAGTATGCTATTAAAACAGGGGTTAAATATGCTAAGGTTAAAAATGATAATCAATACGAATTTGAATCGTTAGAAGAAGATACTTATGTAAAAGTACCAGCATTAAGTAATCACTATAAATATAAGGAGCAGATTGCAGCAGCATATATAACTGGATCAAAAGAAATAAATAAAACAACAATAGATGCTGGACTTCGGGTAGAATATACCAAAGCAGAAGGGTATACGGTAAAAGAAAATGAAACAAATCAATGGCAATATACAAAGTTGTTTCCCTCTTTTTCAATTGGACAAATTTTAGATAAAGACAATAAAATAGATTTTTCGCTTAATAGACGTATCAATCGCCCATCTTACACCGATTTAAATCCAGTACGATGGTATAGGGATCAGTACTTCTATTATTCAGGAAACCCTAATTTGACACCTGAATTAGCTTGGGTATATTCGTTTACATATAGCTTAAAAAATAAATATGTTTTTTCTGCAACGTATAACCAAAGTGATAATTTTATAAATCGAAGGCTTTTAGTAGATGACAACGGTACTACCATAAAAAGTCAAAGTGATAATTTTGGTAATAGAGAACGTTTTGATTTTACAGTATCTACCCCATTTAAATTATATTCGTTTTGGAATTTGCTTTTCTTTTCAGATATAAGTTATACTACGTATCCTATTTCACAAGTTTCGGGAGAAAAACAACTATCAAAGTGGGCTACAACATTCACATTACAACAAGATATTTCTTTGCCAAAAGATTATAAAATGAATCTTTCTGCACACTGGTTTTCATCAGAATTACTTGGTTTGTACAGTACCAAAGCAACAGGTTATGTAGATTTTGGAATAAAAAAAACATTCCTAAAAAAAAAATTAGTAGCACAACTGACTATAAGCGATATATTTAATACCAATCATTATGAAGCCTATTCTCAAAGTGATATTATAGATTATTACTATAATAATAAACCAGATTCAAGAAGGTTTGGTATAACTTTACTTTATCACTTAGGAGGAAATTTAGTGAAAGAAAATAGAAAAAAAACAGAAGAACAAAAAAGGTTATGATTTTTTTAAGAATTAAATTACGAGATAGATTTCCATAAAAAAACAAAGAATGACGTCCTTTTAGAACGGCATTCTTTGTTTTAATTAAGTTGTTTTTTAGTAAAATATTTAAGTAATTAACTTGTGTACAATAAAAATTACTGTCTTGCGTAATAATGATAATCTTTAATCACAGTATTTATAAATTGAGCAGGCTTTTGTTCGGTAGTAATTCTTGTTAACTCAATAACTTTTGTGTGTAGTTTTAAAATTACTTTATGATTTCTTTTCTTCATAGCATCTTTATATACTCTTGTAATGGTATGAATATCATTATCACTCAATAGTGTTACCTGTGAATAGGTTGGTGTGTAGTTATCTACTACATCGCTTGCAATAGTATCTTTTAATGTAATTCTTTTCTTTTCAGATATTACAGTAGTTCCTGCAGCAATATCTCCTAAACGTTGTCCTTTTCCGTTCAATAAAATGGTAAGTACAGCAACAGAACCACTAGCTAAAGTGAAATCAACAAAACGTAACAACCATCTAATTAAATAACTTCCAAAAGTGGGTTTAGAACCATCTAATTTAACCACTCTTATTTGATTAAAGTATTTACCAGGCGTTTGCCCGTTCATTAAAATTTCAAATAGCAAGCTATAAAAGAATACAGGAAGTCCTAACAAAACAAATAGGCTCATATATTCCATACTCATAGGAACGTCTAACATTCCTATTATAATGGCAATTATAATGTAATACCCAACAATAAATAACGCATCAATTAAATATGAACCGATACGAGTGGTAACATGAGCTACATTTTGACTAATAGCAATGTTTTGGGCTGTTTCTATTTGAAATTTATCCATTAATTAGTTTTTCGCTTTTTTTTGTTGATATTTATGCAACTTTTTTTAGTTTAGCGAAGATAAAAATAATCTATGATTAGAGAAATTTCTCAACAAATATGCTTTAATTTTTTTAATACATGAGAGAAGCTGCTTTTGTAAATAAGAATAAAGAAAAGTGGCAGCTTTTTGAAGATGCGCTGTATAATAAAACAGTTATTTCACCAGATAAACTATCTGATTTATATGTGGAGTTAACTGATGATTTGAGTTACGCCAAAACCTTTTACCCTAACGGAAATACGGTGATATACTTGAATTCGATAGCATCCGCAGCACATCAAAAAATTTATAAAACAAAAAAAGAAAGCAAAAACAGGTTTGTTAGTTTTTTTAAAACGGAATTTCCTTTAATGTTTTATAATCATCAAAAACAATTACTGATTGCGTTTTTAGTATTTGCTTTTTTTTCAATTTGTGGTGCTTTTTCAGCGGCAACTGATATTGATTTTGTTCGCCTTATTTTAGGAGATGGTTATGTAAATATGACTCTGGAGAATATTGAAAATGGAGATCCAATGGCTGTATATAAGAAAGCTAATGAAGTAGATATGTTTATTGGAATTACTGTAAATAATATAAAAGTAGCCATGTATGCCTTTGTATTAGGAATGCTGTTTTCGGTAGGAACCTTATACATTATGATGCAAAACGGAATAATGTTAGGCTCTTTTTTGTATTTTTTTTATGAAAAAGGATTGTTTTGGGAATCGTCAAGAACTATTTGGATTCACGGTACCATAGAAATATCAGTAATTGTTATTGCTGGATGTGCAGGATTGGTGTTGGGCAACGGATTACTATTTCCAAAAACCTACTCACGATTAGAGTCATTTAAAAGAAGTATGAAAGACGGGTTAAAAATAATGGTTAGTACCATTCCGTTTTTTATAGTTGCAGGATTTTTAGAAGGTTTTGTAACCCGACATACAGAAATGCCCGATTGGTTAGCAATCTTAATTATAGCTACTTCGTTAGCACTCATTATATTTTATTACGTTATTTACCCAATTAAAGTTTATAAAAATCAACAAACCCATGCATAAAGAATACGTAGAGTTTAAAAAAGAAAGAGATTTAGGAAGTATCATTTCAGATGCTTTTAAGTTTATACGATTAGAAGGGAAACAATTCTTTTTAACGATATTAAAAGTGGCTGCAATACCAATTGTTATAGCGGTGGCTTCTATGATTTATTACATGATGTCTATTTCTTCAATAATGAGTCAAGATACAAGTGCAGTTGCTGGTATGGTAGGAGCTGTGTTTATTATGATGATCGCTTATTTAGTAGCTATTGTTTTTATAAACTTGGCAGGTATGTATTATATTAAATCGTATATAGATAATAAGGGGGTAGTTAGGAAAGAAGATGTTATAACCAACACAAAAGCTAAGTTTTGGTCGTTTACAGGCTTCGGTATTTTAGCAGGGTTACTATTATTTGCTAGTGCAATGCTATGTGTATTACCTGTGTTTTATACTTGGCCAGCATTATCTTTAGGAGCTTCAATTTTAGTATTTGAAAACGAAACAGCGTCTGGAGCAGTAGGGAAATGTTTCAACTTTATAAGTGGATATTTTTGGGAAACTTTTGGTGTGGTTTTCGTTGTTTCTATTTTAGTAAGTATCCTTGGTTATGTATTTCAAATACCAGCAACCATATACCAATTAATAAGTATGGGAATAGGTTCAGGAAGTGATGATCCAGCACAGATTTTTGGTTTTTTTAGCGATCCTATTTATTTAATTTTAAATGTTATTTCAATAGCAGGTCAACTACTATTTTATTCAATTACTTTAATAACCAATGTGCTTTTGTACTTTGATATTAATGAAAGAAAAAATCTTACTGGAACTATTGAAAGAATTGATAGTATAGGACAATAATCTTTTGAAGCAGTTTCTTTTTTACATAGCGTTTTTTATTTGTTCAATCACTGTTTTTTCTCAGGAAGAAAAAAAAGAGATTCGATATGATGATACTATTATTGAACAAAAAAAGTTTGATGCTCAAAAAATAGAGGAGTACAAGCAAAAAGATGAATTTATATACATCGTAGAAAAAAGAGAACCTACTATTTTAGAAAAAGTATGGGATTGGTTAAAACGAACCGTCGTAAAAATACTCTCTTATATTTTTGATGATATCACCCCAGCAGTGGGATTCTTACGTGTTGTTTTAAAGATTTTACCTTATGTAATTGCAGGCTTAGTATTATTTTTTATTATAAAATTCTTTTTAAAAGTAAATGCGCGTAATATTATTGATGGTAAAAAAGTTAAGCCTATTGTGCATTTATCGGAGGAAGAAGAGTTAATTAAAGACAAAGACTTACCAAAGTTAATACAAGAAGCAATTTCTGTAAGAAATTATCAATTAGCTATACGTTATTACTACTTGCTATTATTGAAAAGTTTGTCAGATAAAGAATTTATTTCTTGGCAACAAGAAAAAACAAACGAAGATTATATAAAAGAACTATCATCTAAAAAACAATTGTATAGCGATTTTAAAAAGCTAACTTATTTATACGATTATGTGTGGTATGGTGAGTTTTCAATAGATGAAGAAAAATTCATACAAGCAGAGAGTAATTTTAAAAGTACACTAGCTAAAATTTATTAATTTGGATAAAAAACTTAAAATATACATTGGTTTATTAGTGCTTATAGTGCTCGGTATTTTTTATGTTGAGTCTGTAAAGCCTAAAGAAATCAATTGGTATCCAAGTTATGCTGCAAAACATAAAATTCCGTATGGTACGTATGTATTGCATAAAGAAATGTCGAGTTTATTTCCAAAAAGAGAAGTAAAAAATGTATATCAAAATCCGTATGTATACTTAAAAGATGATAAGAATAACGGAATCTATTTTTTTCTTGATAATAAAGTGAATTTTGATAAAGATGAGTTGAATGAACTTTTAGAGTTTGCAGATAGAGGAAATGATGTGTTTATAGCAACCAATGGAATATACTTAGATACATTACAAACAGAAACAAGCTATTTAACTACTTCAGCGTTTGAGGAAAAAGCGTATCAGAAAATGAGTAATCCTATTTTTGGAGGAAAAGAGTATCATTTTGATAGAGATTTTTCAAAACTATATTTTTCAGAAGTTGATACGCTCAACACAACTATTTTAGGTGAGTTAGTAATACGAAATGAAAAAGATTCCATCATCAGTAAAAAGCCAAATTTTATCAAAGTAAAACACGGAGAAGGTAATTTTTATTTGCATACGTTTCCGCAGGCGTTTACGAATTATAACATGCTATTAGAGAATAATTATGAGTATGTAGCTAATGTATTGTCGTATCTAAATAGCCCGAATAAAGAAGAAGCAGGTGTTGGTTCTAACAGTAGTAGGGCTATTTTATGGGATACCTATTATAAGACTGGAAAAAGTAGAATAACCTCACCGATGCATTATATTTTATCAACCCAATCGTTAAAATGGGCATATTATATAGGGTTGATAGGTGTATTGTTCTTTATTATTTTTAAAGGAAAGCGTAATCAGCGATTAATTCCTGTTATTACACCGTTAAAAAATCAAACATTGGCTTTTACACGTACCATAGCCAATATGTATTATGAGAAATCAGATCATAAAAATATAGCTGAACATAAAATCAACTATTTTTTAGAGTATATCAGAATAAAATACCGATTGTCAACTTTAAAAATAGATGAACGTTTTTATAAAAACCTAGCTAATAGAAGTGGTAATTCAGAAGAAAAAGTAGTTGCTTTATTTAAAAAGATACAGCAAATACAATCAAAATCAAGTATAACCGAAGAAGATTTAGTAGCCTTAAATAAAGCTATTGAAGATTTTAAAGCATATAAAAAAGAATAGGATGCATACAGAAAACAATCCAATAGAAAATACGAACGAGCTATTTTCAAGTAGAGTAGACTTGTCGAAATTAAAAGAAGCTGTGATTAAAATTAAAGAACAGTTAGGAAAAGTAATTGTAGGGCAAGAAGAGTTTATGGAGTTGTTGTTGGTTTCTTTATTGGCTGACGGACATGTATTGATTGAAGGTGTTCCAGGAGTTGCTAAAACGGTAACAGCAAAGTTATTGGCAAAAACCATAGCTACTGATTTTAGTCGAATTCAATTTACACCAGACTTAATGCCTTCGGATGTATTAGGAACTTCGGTACTGAACATGAAAACATCTGATTTCGAGTTTAAAAAAGGTCCGATTTTCTCTAATATTGTATTGATTGATGAAATTAACAGAGCGCCAGCTAAAACGCAAGCAGCTTTGTTTGAGGTAATGGAAGAAAAACAAATTACGATGGATGGTGAGTGTTATGAAATGAATCCACCTTTTATGGTATTAGCAACTCAAAATCCAATAGAACAGGAGGGGACGTATGCCTTACCAGAGGCTCAATTAGACCGTTTCTTATTCAAAATAAATGTTGGGTATCCGAATTTAGATGAAGAAATACAGATAATAACTGCTCATAACGAACGTAAAGGAGCATTACCACAAACGAAAGTAGAAGCTGTGTTAACAGAATCTGAGCTATTAGAATACAGAAGTAAGGTTTTTGAAGTGTTGGTAGAAGAAAAAATTATTAAATACATAGCACAACTTATTTCTAATACGCGTAACAATGCACATTTGTATTTAGGAGGTTCACCAAGAGCAAGTATTGCAGTATTAATGGCATCTAAAGCATTTGCAGCAATTAACGGACGAGATTTTGTGATTCCTGAAGATGTAAAAAAGAGTATTTATCCAGTATTGCGCCATAGAATTATGTTAACTCCTGAACGTGAAATGGAAGGGATGACAGCCGATAAGGTGATTGAAATGATTGTACAATCTGTAGAAGTTCCAAGGTAGTGATTCAATTCTTTAAATCGTTATACGTACACAATCGCTTTTTTATCTACATAAGCGCTATTTCGGCATTATTTTTATTGTCGTTTTGGATTCCTGCACTTTATGCAGCAACATGGATGCTTGTGTGGTTATTTGTAATAGTAATGTGTGTTGATGTGCTTATTTTATACCGATTTAAAAACGGGTTTTCAGCTAAAAGAATCGTATCAGAAAAATTATCAAATTCAGATGATAATGAAGTAGCAATTACGCTTGAAAATAAGTATCCATTCCAAGTTTTTATTTCGTTGATTGATGAATTACCAGTACAATTTCAAGAAAGAGGTTTTGAACACGCAATGTCTTTGAAACCCGGAGAGAAATCAACCTATACATATGATGTTAAACCTGTTGAAAGAGGAGAGTATACCTTTGGAAAAGTAAATGTATTTGTGTCTTCTTTTTTGCAGATGTTTTCTAAACGATATTCATTTTCAGCGGAAGAAAGTGTAAAAGTATACCCGTCGTACATACAAATGAAAAAGTATGAATTTTTGGCAATGCATAATAACTTAACGGAATTTGGTATGAAGAAAATTCGACGCATTGGACATACTATGGAGTTTGAGCAGATAAAAAACTATATTCCTGGTGACGATGTACGTACCATAAACTGGAAAGCAACTGCTAAAAGAGCAGAGTTGATGGTGAATCAATATCAAGATGAAAAATCACAACCCATCTATTCAATTATCGATTTAGGTCGTGTGATGAAAATGCCTTTTGAAGGGTTGAAGTTACTAGACTATGCAATTAATTCAACCTTAGCCTTTTCAAACATAGCTTTATTAAAAAATGATAAAGCAGGTATGCTGACGTTTTCTAAAAAAGTAGAAAAAATAGTAGCAGCCAGTAATAAGAAAACAAATTTATCGGTAATAAACGAAGAGTTGTATAATATTACAACCGATTTTTCAGATGCTAATTTTGCACTGTTATATGCGAATATCAAAAGAAAAATAAATCAACGAGGCTTACTGATTTTATATACCAATTTTGAGCATATATCGGCGTTAAAAAGGCAATTGCCATATTTAAAAGCAATAGCTAAAAAACATTTATTAGTAACCGTTTTCTTTGAAAATACGGAGTTAGATACGTTAATAACTGAAAATGCAGAAGATTTACAAAGTGTGTATCACAAAACCATTGCAGAGAAATATGCTTACGAAAAACGTTTGATGATAAAAGAATTAGAGAAAAATGCGGTACATGCTATTTTAACCAAACCACAACATTTATCGGTTAATGTAATTAACAAATACCTTGAGTTTAAAGCAAAAGGAATGATATAAAAAAAAGCGACCATTTGGTCGCTTTTTTTATATCAATAGGAGTTATACAGTTATTGCATATTTTCTAACTGTTCTCTTAATAATTCAGGGTCTTGTAGTGCATCCCAACCAAAGAATAAAATCATTCCTACCATAGTAATTATATATAATGAACTTAAAATAACACCAATAATAGCCAAAATCTTACCAACTTTAACATTATTGATTCCATCATATTCATCTGGGCTTTCATTATATAAAGCTGTAGCCTTTTTTGCTAAAACTAAAGCAACAACACCAAGAATTAACCCAATAAAGCCATAACAACAGCATCCTAAAATTGAAATGATTCCTAATACTAAAACACCTGTAGAATTTGGTAATTTTTGTTTTTCCATAGTTTTTCTAAAGTTTAAATTAATTGATTCATTTTTATAACATAACTACTCACAATGATAATTACATTAATAACGGCCAATATACTGATTATTTTTTGAGCATATTTTACTTTATAGAAGAAGTTAATGCCTACAACAAAAGCTAAAAGCAATAAAGTATATATAGCAGGGTACATTTTAAAAGCTGCTATAAATTCCCCATGAAAAACTAAACTTAAAGCACGTTGTATACCACAACCTAAACAATCAACTCCAAAAAACTGTTTGTTTAAACAGGGTAACATATAATCTTCTAGCTGTAAAAACATAAGATATTATTTAAACATATCCATTCCAGGAATATTAGGCATTCCACTTTTAGCAGCAACAGCTAATTCTTGCTCATTAATTTCACCGGCACGTTTCAATGCTTTATTTAACGCTAAGATTAAATAGTCTTCTAATTCTTCTTTGTCTTCTAATAAAGACTCATCTACTGTAATAGCTTTAACTTCGCGATTAGCAGTAACGGTAACTTTTACATTTCCTCCAGCAATTGCTTCATCAATTAAAACGGTATCTAATCGTTTTTTTGTTTCTTCTACTTTTTGTTGGGCTTCTTGTAGTTTACCCATCATTCCAGAAATATCTCCGAACATTATTGTACAGTTTTTTTATGATTTACTTAACAACAAAAATAGTATTTTCACAAGAAATATAAACTAACTTAAAAAATGAAAAAAATAATGCTACCAGCTTTGTTTTTTAGTCTTATTTTTGGTTCTTGCAAAAAACAAGAAATGAATAAAGATATCAAAGCCCCAGTTGCTGAAAAGCAACCAACTACTTTAGAGAAACACGGAGATATACGTACTGATGATTATTTTTGGATGCGTTTAACTGATGCTCAAAAAAATGCAGAAGTTAAAGACGAGCAAACTCAAAAAGTATACGATTACTTAAATGCAGAGAACGCTTATTATGAAGAAATGACAAAAGAAACTAAAGAGTTTCAAGAAGAGTTATTTCAAGAAATGAAAGGGCGCATAAAAGAAGATGATGAGTCAGTACCATACAAAAAAGATGGGTATTTTTACATAACTCGTTATGAAAAAGGACAGCAATACCCAATTTATAGCCGTAAAAAAGAAACTTTAGAGGCTGAAGAGGAGATCATGTTCAATGTGAATAAGGAAGCAAAAGGATATGATTATTTTCAGCTAGGAGGGTTAAATGTGTCACCAGATAATAAAATGACAGCTTTTGCTACAGACACAGTTAGTCGTCGTCAATATTTTATTAGAATTAAAAACTTAGAAACTGGTAAAATCTATAAAGATATTATTGAGAATACCACCGGAGGTTCTGTATGGGCAAATGATAATAAAACGTTGTTTTATGCTAAAAAAGATCCTGTAACGTTACGTTCTTCAAAGATTTACAAACATACGTTGGGTTCTGATGCATCTTTAGATGAATTAGTGTATGAAGAAAAAGACGATACGTTCGGAGCTTTTGTTACCAAATCAAAATCTAAGGATTATATCATAATAGGTTCGTATAGTACAGTTTCAACAGAATATCATGTATTAGATGCTAATAATCCTGATGGAGAATTACAAATAATTCAACCACGTGAGCGTGATTTAGAATATGAAGTAGCACACTACGGAGATCATTTTTATATTAAAACCAATAAGGACGGAGCAACCAATTTTAAGTTGATGAAAACTCCTATAGATAAGCCTGGGAAAGAAAACTGGGTAGATGTAATTCCACATAGAGAAGATACCTTATTTGAAGATTTTTCAATTTTTAAAGACTACTTAGTTTTAGAAGAAAGAAACGAAGGATTGAATAAAATCCGTATTAAACGATGGGATGGAACTGAAGATTACTACTTACCTTTTGAAGAAGAAACCTATTCAGCAGGAGTATATGGTAATCCTGAGTTTGATACAGAGGTAATCCGTTATTCATATAATTCAATGACAACTCCAAGCTCTGTGATTGATTTCAATATGAAAGACAGATCAAAAGAAGTTAAAAAAGAGCAAGAAGTTTTAGGAGGAAAGTTTGATAAAAATAATTATGTAAGCAAGCGTATTTGGGTACCTGCTCGTGATGGTAAAAAAGTAGCGTTATCAATTGTACACCATAAAGATACCAAGCTTGATAAAAACACACCAATTTTACAATATGCGTACGGTTCTTATGGATATACAATTAATGATGGATTTTCAACAACACGTTTAAGCTTGTTAGATCGTGGATTTGTATATGCTTTAGCGCATATTAGAGGAAGTCAGTATTTAGGACGTGAGTGGTACGAAGATGGTAAAATGTTGAATAAGAAAAATACATTTACCGATTTTATTGATTGTTCTAAATATTTAATAGATAGCGGTTATACATCACCAGAACATTTATATGCTATGGGAGGCTCAGCAGGAGGTTTATTAATGGGGGCGATTGTAAATATGAATCCTGAGTTATATAACGGAATCATAGCTGCGGTGCCTTTTGTTGATGTAATTTCTACCATGCTAGATGATAGTATTCCTTTAACAACAGGTGAGTATGATGAATGGGGTAATCCGAACGATAAAGAATACTATGATTACATTAAGTCGTATTCTCCATACGATCAAGTAGTAGTAAAATCATACCCAAACATGTTAGTAACCACAGGTTTACACGACAGTCAAGTACAGTATTGGGAGCCTGCAAAATGGGTTGCGAAACTACGCGATGTAAAAACAGATAATAACCTATTATTCTTACATACAAATATGGAAGCAGGTCATGGAGGAGCCTCAGGAAGGTTTGATGCTTTAAAAGAAACTGCAGAAGAATATACGTTCTTTTTAATGTTAGAAGGTAAGTTAAAAAAATAATTATATTTTTGCGCTCGATTGAGTGTAAGTGTCATTGTGAAAGCAACGAACAATCTCAACAGATTTTTCGTGTCTGTTTTTCGTAATGACACTTTTTCTTATTTAAAAACTATAATGGAAAGACATCAAGGTATAACCAATTCAATAATAGATTTAGTAGGTCAAACCCCCATGATTCAACTGCATCGAATTACCCAAGACTTACCGGGTACTTACTATGCAAAAGTTGAAGCATTTAACCCAGGGCACTCTGCTAAAGATAGAATTGCATTGCATATCATAGAAACAGCAGAACAAAAAGGAATAGTAAAAGAAGGAGATATTATTGTTGAAACAACTTCTGGTAATACAGGTTTTTCATTAGCAATGATAAGTATTGTAAAAGGATACAAATGTATTTTAGCAGTAAGCGATAAATCTTCCCAAGATAAAATAGACATGCTAAAATCGATGGGAGCAGAGGTGCATGTATGTCCTGCAAATGTTACTCCTGACGATCCTCGTTCGTATTACGAAGTAGCTAAACGATTACACAGAGAAAATCCAGGATCTATTTATATCAATCAGTATTTTAATGAATTAAATATTGAAGCACATTACAAGAGTACAGGGCCAGAAATTTGGGAACAAACCGACGGAAAAGTAACCCACGTAGTTGCAGCAAGTGGAACAGGAGGAACGATTTCTGGAACCGCCCGTTATTTAAAAGAACAAAATCCTGATATTCAAATTTTAGGAGTTGATGCGATGGGCTCAGTGATTAAAAAATATCATGAAACGGGTGAATTTGATTCAAATGAAATCAGCCCCTATAAAATAGAAGGTTTAGGTAAAAACTTAATTCCAACTTCTACTGATTTTGATGTGGTAGATGTGTACGAAAAAGTATCAGATAAAGAGGCAGCTTTAAAAGCCAGAGAATTAGTAAAAGCAGAAGGTATTTTTGCAGGGTATACTTCAGGAGCCGCTTTACAGGCTACACAACAATATGCTGATAATGGTTTTTTTGATGAAAGTAGTGTGGTGGTGGTAATTTTACCAGATCATGGTTCTCGTTATATGAATAAGATTTATTCTAATAAGTGGATGAAAGAGCAGGGGTTTTTGTAGTTTTTTTTTGATTTTAAGTATCTTGATTTAGTAAATACAAATCGAATAGAAACCTATGTAGATTTTCGTAGGTAAGCTTACATAGTTATCAATTGATTTTACACGGGTATTGGAACTGTATATTATTCATATGTAACTTCTTTTCCTTTAGCTATAAAAACAAGAGCGTCAAAGTGATTCAGTAACTTTGTCTTGTTACTTGGTAAATTAAAAATATACATATCATTAAAAACTTTATTTTTTAACTTTATATTTTTTGATATTACTTTTCTTAAGTGAAGAAAATAGTTGTTTTTTAAGGAAGGTAAAAGAGATAAAATATTATTACTTTTTTTTCTAGCTTTTATGATGTCTTTTTTCTTTCTTTCAGGTAGTTTTATTGAACCAAAAGCAATATGATAAGAATTATTTGGATTTAATTCTCTAAATTTAAAACCCATAGTTTGTTTATTCATTAATTTACTATTAGATTTAGACATATGTCCATTAGCAAGCCAGACAATAAACTTCTTATTAGGATTAGTTTTAACTAAAAAGTCAAGGTTTTCAGCCATTTGTTTATCCCTTATTTGAACCCTATTCTTATCTGAGGAATTGTCCTTTACAGTATAAATTTCAATAGCACTTTCAACACTTTTTAAAATTTGATTCCAAAGTTTGTTTGTTTTGATTAATTCATTTACTTGAAGTTTAGAAATGTAATTTTTTAAATATTCAACTTGTTTTTGAGATAATTTTTTTCTACTGTTATATTGATTCTTTATAATTAATTTAATAAGTCTAATAAATTCTGTGTTTAATTCTATTCCTTCTTCTTTAAGAATTTCAAGTAGTTTTTTTGTTAAATTTTGATATGAATATGTTGAGTGTAATTTGTTATCAAACCCCCAAATAGTCACTTTATTCTTTTCAAGGAAATCGAAAAGCTCCTTACATTGATTAGATTTACTCCACATTGAATATAAGTTTCGTTTGTTGTGGTCAAATAATAGAGCAAAAAAATCACTCTCAAAAGCGATGTCTTTATAACCATGTTCAGTCACCAAAAGTTTTACAAATTCAGTTTTAGCAAGAAAATCAGAACCACTATAATGAACAGCTTCACCTAAAAATACTGTTTGTTTTTTACTAATATTATGGTTAATAATAATTTTAACTTCATTAGTTAGTAAGTTATTTATTGAATTTAATTCGTAAATCTCATTTTCGACTTGAGAAAAGATAATTTGATTTACAAAAAACAATATTAATATTAAAAGTATTTTTCTCATTATTGTTACGAACAGTTTTAAAAAAAATGGATATTTTAACAAGAATATTAGTAGATGTATAAATTCTTTAAAAGTAATTTAAGAGCCAGGTTAAGTTACTTATACAACAAATATTGCTCACGTATCTTTTTAAAGTCGTTTAAACCTTGTTGCCAACTTTCTTTAATTTCTTCTTCTAAAAGCCCTTGTTCAATTTGTTGTTGTAGTTTTTTAGTTCCTGCAAGTTTGGTGAAAAAAGCATTGAAAAAGTCTTTTTTTGGAGACTGTTTATACGCTTTTACTAACCAACTAAGGTTTAGGTTAACCAAACGTTCAGAAGCGCTTAAATCTTCGCCAAAACACATTTTTTCTTTATGTTTTGGATGTTTTGCTCCTCCATTGGGTTGTGGCGTAAAACTATAGTCAGATTTTTCTAAAAAAGGTGAACCATAAATTTGAAATTGTTTGTCAGTTCCTCTTCCAGCAGATACATTGGTTCCTTCAAAAAAGCACAAACTAGGGTATAAGTTAATCGAAATATCGTTCGGTAAATTAGGCGATGGTTTTATCGGTAAACTATAGGTTGATTGATGTGTGTAATTTTCTAGTGGAATTACAGTTAAATCACATTGAATACCATTTGTTAACCACTTTTCACCATTAATCATTTTACCGTATTCACCAATTGTCATTCCGTAAACAACAGGTACAGGGTGCATACCCACAAAACTTTTGTGTTCAGGTTCTAAAATTGGTCCGTCAATATAATGTCCGTTCGGATTAGGTCTGTCAAGTAATATTACAGGGATATTTGCCTCGGCACAAGCTTCCATTACATAATGCAGTGTAGAAATATAGGTATAAAAACGTGCACCCACATCTTGAATATCAAAAACTAGCACATCAATTCCGTTTAATTGTTCAGGTGAAGGTTTTTTGTTTTTTCCGTACAAGGAGATGATTGGAATACCTGTTTTTACGTCTTTTCCATCTGCTATGGCTTCACCAGCATCCGCTTTTCCACGAAAACCATGTTCAGGAGCAAAAACTTTTTGTACGTTAATTCCTTCGTAATTATGGAGGTAATCCACTAAATGATGTGTAATTTGCTTAGACCCCATTACATTTGATGCAACTTCCGCTCTTTGTAAAACTTGTAAAGCTGAAGTTTGATTAGCAACTATGGCTATGTTTTTGTTTTTCAAAAGAGGAAGGTATTGATCGGTTCTATCAGTACCCGTTTTAATGGTTTTTGGTTCTTCTTTTTTTATAACTTCTTTAGCGGTAGATTTTTGTTGCTGTTGTGCACAAGAAGAAAATTGAAAACTGAATACTAAAAAAAGTAAAAAAGCGAAATTGAAAGAAAGCTTCATCTATAAAAAATTAAAACATAAAGGTACAGATTTCTATTTTTTAAGAATAATAAAAGTTAAAGAATTAAAACCTAAGTATTCTTCTCTTTCTTTACATAAGAATTAGTTACTTTTGATTTTGTAAAAAATACAACCATTTGAACTTCGAACTATTCATAGCAAAACGAATCATTGCTGGAAAACAGTATAAAAGCAGTATTTCATCACCAATCATTACTATTGCAACCATTGCTATTGCTTTGGGGGTTGCAATTATGTTGATTGCAGTATCAATTACCTCAGGATTTCAGAATAAGGTGCGTGATAAAATGACAGGCTTTAAAGGGCATATTCAAATTGTAAATTATGATAATAACAATTCAGATGTTTCTACAGTTCCGATTGATATAAATCAAGAGTTTTATCCAGAGTTTAAAAATATTGACGGCATAAAAAAAGTACAACCTTTTGCTAATGTGGGGGGAATCATTAGAACTCCAACTGATTTTGAAGGAATTATTTTTAAAGGCGTTTTGGCTGATTATGATTTTACTTTTTTTAATGAGTGTTTAGTTGAAGGTCGTCTACCAGATTTTACTCAGGATAGAAACCGAGAAATTCTAATTTCTGAATCTATAGCAAATCGATTGCATTTTAAGCTCAACGATACAATTCAAACTTGGTTTGGAGCAGAAAATAGTAGTTTAAAGTTCAAATCTAGAAAACCAATTATTGTAGGTATATACAACACAGGTTTTGAACAGTTTGATAAGATTATGTTGTTGGGAGACTTAAGAGAAGTACAAAAAATTAATCGTTGGAAAGATAATGAAGTAGGTGGTTTTGAAGTATTGATTGATGATTATGATAAGCTAAAAGAAAAAGGAGATGAAGTGTATACAAGTATTGGTGCAACTTTAAATAGTATTACCATTGTAAATAATTATCCTGCTATTTTTGAGTGGTTAAAATTACTAGATAATAACGTATGGTTTATCATAGGAATAATGGTGTTAGTTGCAGGAATAAATATGGTAACAGCATTGTTAGTGCTTATTTTAGAACGTGTACAAATGGTCGGAATTTTAAAAGCATTAGGAAGCGTAAATTGGAGTATCCGAAAAATATTTTTATACAATGCTTCTTACTTAATTTTAAAAGGATTGTTCTGGGGAAATCTTATCGGGCTTAGTATACTTTTAATTCAAAAATATACGAAGCTAATAAGTTTAGATCCTGAAACTTATTATGTGTCAACAATGCCTGTAGATATTAATTTATTGGCAATTTTATTGTTGAATTTAGGTACGTTAGCCTTGTGTTTTTTAATGCTAATTGTTCCTTCATATATCATCACAAAAATCCGCCCTTCAAAATCCATTCGATTTGCTTAGTTTTGCATAACATTAATTAGATATGAAGTACGCAAAAAATATATTAGAAACTATTGGTAACACACCTTTAGTTCAATTAAACTCAGTAACAAAAGAAGTAGATGCTTTGGTATTGGCTAAAGTAGAAACGTTTAATCCAGGAAACTCTGTAAAAGACCGTATGGCATTGAAGATGATTGAAGATGCCGAAGCAGATGGACGTTTAAAACCAGGAGGTACTATTATTGAAGGTACTTCAGGAAATACAGGAATGGGATTAGCGTTAGCGGCTATTGTAAAGGGCTACAAGTGTATTTTTGTAATTTCAGATAAACAATCTAAAGAGAAAATGGATATCCTTCGCGCAGTAGGAGCAGAGGTAGTTGTTTGCCCTACAAATGTAGAGCCAGATGATCCTCGTTCGTATTATTCTGTTTCTAAGCGTTTAGGTGAAGAAACACCAAACTCTTGGTATGTAAATCAATATGACAATCCGTCAAATGCACAAGCGCATTATGAGCAAACAGGACCAGAGATTTGGGAACAAACAGATGGTAAAATCACACACTTTGTAGTTGGAGTAGGAACCGGTGGAACAGTTTCGGGGACTGCGAAGTTTTTAAAAGAAAAAAATCCAAATATTAAAATTTGGGGAGTTGATACGTATGGTTCGGTTTTTAAAAAGTATCATGAAACTGGTGTTTTTGATGAGAATGAAATTTATCCATATATTACTGAAGGAATTGGAGAAGATATTTTACCAAAGAATGTTGATTTCTCTTTAATTGATGGATTTACGAAAGTAACCGATAAAGATGCTGCTATTTATACACGTAAAATAGCGAAAGAAGAAGGTATTTTTGTTGGAAACTCAGCAGGATCAGCTATTAAAGGATTATTACAGTTAAAAGACGAGTTTAAACCTGATGATGTAGTGGTAGTATTATTTCATGATCATGGAAGTCGTTATGTAGGAAAAATGTTTAACGATGATTGGATGCGTGATAGAGGTTTCTTAGATGAAGAAATTACTACAGCTGAAGATTTAATTAAAGATCATATAGATAAACCATTAGTAACTGTTCAAACAGAAGAATTAGTGTCGCATGCTATCGAAAGAATGCGTGCATTTAAAATATCACAAATCCCAGTAAGAGATGTAAATGGTTTTGTAGGTTCTGTAGATGAGTCTGCATTATTACATAGTTACTTAGGGGATAAAAACATTGCAGAAAAGCCTATTAAAGATGTAATGGGAAGAGCATATCCTACAGTTAAAAAAACAGCTTCTATTGATGAGGTGTCGAAATTAATTAACAAAGAAAATCAAGCGGTATTAGTAGATTTAGAAAACGGAAAGCATCATATAATTACTAAGTATGATATTATTAGAGCTATTTAAATAGTACTATAATAAATAAAAAAACAGGAAGCCCGCTCAATTTGAGCGGGCTTCTTTGTTAATCAACTAATTCAAATAATTTACACAATGAAAACAATGTTACTTGCTTACGGTATTGTTGTTTCCAATATCTGTGCCAAAATTATAAATAAAAAGCTGTACTTTATTTAATTTTTAATTATTTGACATTTTTTTAACGTTAAAGCGTTAAAAAGTTAATAATTCTTTAATTTAATGTTAGCTAGCGTGTTTATGTGCTTTATATGATGAACGTACTAAAGCACCGCTTTCCACGTACATAAAGCCCATTTCTAACCCTAATGTTTCGTATTTCTTGAACTGGTCAGGTGTTATGAATTCCTTAACAGGTAAGTGTTTTTTACTAGGTTGTAAATATTGACCAATGGTTATAACATCTAATCCAACACCGCGTAAGTCTTCCATGGTTTGTATTACTTCGTCTTCTGTTTCACCTAAACCAAGCATAATTCCAGATTTGGTACGCATTCCGCTATCTTTTAGGTATTTTAAAACACCTAAACTACGATCATATTTCGCTTGAATACGAACTTCACGAGTTAAACGACGCACAGTTTCCATATTGTGAGAAACTACTTCAGGAGCTACTTCAATAATACGGTCTATTAACTTTTCGTTTCCTTGAAAATCTGGAATTAAAGTTTCTAAAGTAGTATTTGGATTAGCTCTACGGATAGCTTGTACCGTTTCTGACCAAATAATAGAACCTCCATCTTTTAAATCATCACGGTCAACCGAAGTAATTACGGCGTGCTTAATATCCATTATTTTTATTGAACGAGCCACTTTTTCAGGTTCATCCCATTCTACAGTATCAGGACGTCCAGTCTTAACACCACAAAATCCACAAGAACGTGTACAGGTATTCCCTAAAATCATAAAGGTAGCTGTACCCTCTCCCCAGCACTCTCCCATGTTAGGACAACTTCCACTGGTACAAATGGTGTTTAGTTTATATTTATCAACAAGCCCTCTTAGTTCTGTGTATTTCTTTCCTACAGGTAATTTTACACGTAACCATTTTGGTTTTTTCGTTCTTTCTGGTGTTGCTACAGTTTCGTTTGCCATTCCATAAAAATTGAACTGCAAATTTACAAAGAAAAGATTTATAAACTAAGTAAAAACCAAATACTAAATCCAAACAAAAAAACAATACCTACAAGACTTAAAATACGTAAACCTATACCTGGTCTGTGTTTTTGGGGTGTATACTTACCAGTGATTAAAATATAGTTTAGGATTGCATAAAAAGGAGCTGTTAGAAAAGATAATACTGTGGCTATTCGTACAAGAAAAATCATATCACTTAAAAAATAGTATAAAATAACTGAGGTCCCAAGCGTTAGCAGTATTAACCAAAACCAATAACCTAATTTTGTTTTTTTAGGGAAAAGTAAAAAAGAAGATTTTTCCATGGCTCTTGGAGAAGCATCTAAAGTTGTAATAGTAGTACTAAACATAGTTGTAAAAGCTGCTACCCCAATAAAAACAGAAGAAAATTCTCCTAAGTTTTTAGTATATAAGTAGATGAGTTGAGAGGCAAAAGTGATTCCTTTACTAGAGAAAGATTCTCCTGATTGATACATAACCAATGCTCCTAACATAACGAAGCATACTCCTAAAAATAAAGCTCCTATATAGCCAAAGTTAAAATCAAAAATAGCTTGTTTGGGTTTTATTTTTTCAAAAGTAACTTTGTCTTTTTCTACCGACCATAAAGAATGCCAAATAGAAATATCTAACGGTGCAGGCATCCATCCTAAAAAAGCAATTAAAAATGTTACTTGAGCAGTTCCGCTAGGTATTATTTGTTGAAAACTAAAACCTTTATTGGTTTTAAATAAAGCAATGTTTACTGCTACTATAGTGCTAATGGTTAAAATAGCAACAATGTACTTCATTAGGTTGTCTAAAAACTTGTATTTTCCTATACCTAAGAGTACAATACTAACGAACATAATTAGTATAGACCAAGTAACTAAATCAAAAGAAAAACCAAAAAGGTTAGAAGCCAAACTAGCTGAAACAATGGTAACAGCTGCTTGAATGGTAAACATGGTAGCGATATTTAAGATAAAGTAGCTTATTAAAACTCCTTTTCCTAATTTTTTATATCCATCTAACAGCGTTTCACCTGTTGCAGCTGCATATCTAGGCCCAAACTGAAAGAATGGGTATTTAATAATATGTACTAAGAGTAATGCCCAAAGTAAGCCAAATCCAAAATCGGCACCAGCTCTGGTTGATTGTACTAAATGAGAAACACCTATGGCAGCTCCAGCAAATAAAATTCCAGGACCCAATAAGTTTAAAAGAGACTTTTTCATTGATTGGAGAGGATTTTAGTTTACTATAAAACCTGTTTAGGTTCTTTTAAGCTGTTATAAAATAATTTTAAAACCATAAAAACCTGAATTTTAAAGGTTTTTGCAATTTATGATTTCTTTATTATTTCAGCTAATAATTTTTTGGCACGAAGTAATTTTACCTTTACATTATTCATGGGCTCTCCAATTTGTTCAGAAATTTCTTTATAACTTAACTCTTGAAAGTAACGGAGATTGATGACTTCTTGATATTTTGGTTTTAATTTTTTTATGTCCTTTAGAAGCTTTGCTAAATTTTGTTCGGTAATAATTTTGTCTTCTGGAGAAGGAGCATTATCAACAACAGCATATACCTCTTTTTCTTGCTCTTCAGTTGTTTGCGTATAGATGGTAGATTTTTTCTTTCGAAGAGAATCTATATATACGTTTTTAGAAATTGTAATTAACCAAGTTTTAAATTGATAACTCTCATCAAAAGTCTCAATTCTATCAAAAGCTTTAGAAAAAGTTTGAATGGTAATATCTTCAGCATCGTTATCATTTTTGGTTTTTTTCAGCTGAAAAGCGTATACAGTTCCCCAAAAAGTGTCTAACAAATAATTAAATGATATTTGATTCCCGTTTTTTGCTTGTTGAATGTGATGAAGAACTTTTTCTTGATTTATTTCCAATGCTTAGGTTTCGAAATTTGACTTGATATAAAGATACTAATTTGCAGCAATACTAAACAAATATCAAGGAATGGTAGCAATAAAACAATATTTTTTATGCAGTTTTGATTTTCTAAGAGGGATATATTGAATAAGATAACAAGTAATCATAAAAGAAAAATACATCACTTGCACAGCCATAACTACTACAAAAGTGTAGAACAGGATAATAAATATCATAAAAAAAGCAAAAGGTTAGTTGAGAAGTGTTATGCTTAATTATGTTCTGGTTCACTACATGTATCGAACTGATCTGGGGTTTTACCACAAAATCCACAAGCTTCACCACTTTCGTTTAACATCGGGTTTTGGCTAGCACAAGTACCAGCAAACTCTCCGTCTTTTTTTGCCCAAATTTTAATGGCAATTCCAGCAAATGCTAACGCTAATAATCCTATGGTAACAAAAATTAATTTCATGATGTATTGTTTTGTAGTGCAAAGATACGAACTTCCTTTTTTTCTATATAAAATAAAAAGAGATTTATAAGATTGTGACTTTTATGTATTTGAGGGTCTTAATTATATAATCAATTAATTTAAAGACATAGATATGAAAAAATATTTTGCTGAGTTTTTCGGGACATTTTGGTTAGTTTTTGGAGGTTGTGGTAGTGCTATTTTTGCAGCAGGTTTTCCAGAGTTAGGAATTGGTTTTGCAGGCGTTGCATTGGCTTTTGGTTTAACAGTGTTAACAATGGCATATGCTGTTGGACATATTTCTGGAGGTCATTTTAATCCTGCCGTTACTATAGGTTTATGGGTAGGAGGAAATCATACAACAAAAGAGGTATTTCCTTACATTATTTCTCAATTAGTTGGTGCTGTTTTAGCAGCTACTTGTTTGTACATAATCGTAACAAATAATAGCGGGTTTGAATCATTAGGTGGTTTTGCCGCGAATGGTTATGGAGAGTTGTCTCCTGGAGGGTATAACTTAACGGCAGCTTTTATAGCGGAGTTTTTATTAACCATGTTTTTCTTGCTAATAATTTTAGGAAGCATTCATAAAAATGCACCTAAAGGTTTTGCTCCAATTGCTATTGGTTTAGGATTAACTTTAATTCATTTAATAAGTATTCCTATTACAAACACTTCTGTGAATCCAGCACGTTCTATAAGTCAAGCATTATTTACTGGTGGAGGTTATTTGTCACAAGTATGGTTGTTTTGGGTTGCACCAATTGCAGGAGCAGTTGTAGGAGGCTTAATTTATAAAACTTTATTAGATAAAGAGTAGTGTAAGTGATATATAAATAAAAACGCCGTTAATTTAATTATTAACGGCGTTTTTTTATTCATTTAACAAGCCTTCATCTTTCAGAATAGTTCTGGTTATAGGGTCTAACTCCTTTAGAGTTTCAGGATGTACGCCTCTAGCTGTAAAAAACTCTCTTTCTCCTTTTGTATTACTTCCATACCAAAAATTCTCCTTACCATCAGTGAAAAACTCCATTCCTTTGCTAAGTGTTACCTTTTTAAAGTGGTCAATATCTATATGGTAAGTTGTATTATCTATTGAATTAAGATAATAACAAGGGGCTTTTGTATAGTGGTCTTTTTCCCAAACGATACAGTTATAATCCATAAAAAGTGCATTTTTGTAAGAGAGGGAGAGAACTAAAAGAAGAACTATTATAGAACTAGTAATAATGTAAATATGTTTTTTGTTTATTGGTTTGCTAGTTTCTTTTGAAAAATTACCATTTCTTGGATTTTTAGACTCAAAATCGAGATAATCATCGAATCCTAAGTACTCAGCTATTAAGTTTTTTAATTGTAGCGTTGGTTCTTTAGAACTATTTATTCTTCCTTCTACATGCTTTTCATAATAATTCTTCATTGTTTTGGATTTAACCATGTAATCCTTGTACTTGTCAAAACGCTTTTGAGTTAATATTTGCTCTTCGAAAAAATCAAAATTTCCAGTCTTGTTTTTCCTATCATTTTCACTTTCACTTTCAAGTTTTATATAAAGAAGTCTAAGTAATTCTTTAAGCATCACTATGTTTTATTGGTTTTTCCAAAGTTAAAAATTATAGAAAAAGTATGGAAAAGGAAACCCGTAAAATTGGAAAAATCTTTTCCAATTCTTTTCTATTTATTTTCTATAGCTTCCTAGAGATCAGCTCTATGTTTGTACCAGAATCAATCGAGAAATTAAAAAGAAAACAAATTGATTGGTTCTAATTAAAAGATGAACTATCGGTAGAATTTCTTAGGGGGGAAGCTACTTAATAATACCGATGTTCATCTCTACTTCCCGCGAAAGAGGCGCGCGACTCTTTTAAAAATTCTACACCCAACATGGTGTAACTGTAGCTAAGCAAAGTGCTTGGACAGGATAAATATTATCAATTTTTAAAAGTAACAAAATGAACAAGGTTTTATTAATTATAACATTTTTAGTAACAAACGGAATCTATACTATAAATACAAGCTCAACCACAGTAGTACCACAAACAGACTCTACAGAGACAAAGACAAGTGATACAGGGGGAGAAAACGATCAGGATCCAGATCCTGAACCAGAAGATTAAATAGAAATATTGCATTAGCATATTTTTTATATTTTAGAAGGATGAAATTGATTAAAGTTTTATCCTTCTTTTTTATTGTTTTATTAAGTATTTCATGTGAAATTAATAAAGAGCAAAAACTTGAAAAAGTTTTGGAAGAAAACAGTTACGAAAAAATAAAAAAAAAGAGCACTCATTATTCAAATCTTAACCAAAACGATAGTGCTATTTATTATATAAATAAATTTTTTGATAGAAATAAGCATTTAGCACAAGATCACCTAGGTAATTTATACTACAGGAAAGGATTTTATTATAAAAAAATGAAAAGAAATGATAGTGCTTATTATTATTATTCAAAATCATTAGAAGAGTATTTAAAAGTAGATGATAGTATAAAAATAGGGGAAAGATTATTTAGTATTGCTAAAATAGAATCTTATAAGGAATTACATTACAAAAGTGACTCCTCATCTGTAGAAGCTTTAAAGTATTTGAAATCACAAAATTCTAATTTATTGCCTTCTATATATAACTGTTTGGGTATTAGTTATAATGAACAAAAAAAATATATTGATTCCAATTACTGGTATGAGAAAGCAATAAAGCTAACACAGGATAGTGTAAAAAAAATAAGATATTTTAACAATATAGCAAATAACTATAGAGCAGTTGGGAAGTATGAGCTTTCATTAGATTATTATGATAAAGCATTTAAAAATACTTATTATGATAGTATTCCTATAAAACTGAGAGCTAAAATTATAGATAATGAAACATACACAAGATTTTTAGCTAGAAAAAAAATAGATGTTAGAAATTTTTTTAAAGCACAAAAGTTAAAAGAAAGTATAAAAGATAGTTTAGGGCTGATAACTAATTATGCTTTTTTATCTGATTATTATACAAAAAAGGATAAAGAAAAAGCCAGAAATTATGCTAATAGAATGTACACTTTATCAAAGGGTATAAAAAGACCAAGTGATATGGTAGAAGCATTAGATAAAATAATTAGTTTAGAGAAGAATAGTGTTAAGACTAGAAAAAAATATTTGGAAAGAATTTATTTAAGTGATAGTATTCAGAAAGCAAAAAATAAATCAAAGAACCAATTCATAGCACATATATATAACTATGAAGAAGAAAAAAAACAAAAACTTGAAGCTAGAGCCGATCTTGCTGAATCAAATCTTAGTTTAGAACAACAAAAATCGCAAAAACAACTCTGGATTTTTGCAGTTATTCTTACCATTCTATCCTCAATAGTCTATTTCTTTTACAAAAGAGAAAAAAATAAAAAAGAAAAAGCTATAGAAGTCTATAAAACAGAAACCCGCTTAGCTAAAAAAATACACGATGAATTGGCAAACGATGTATATGCGGTAATGAATACATTACAAAATACATCAATAACAGATGAAAGATTGCTCACGAGGGTAGAGAAAATATATGCACAAACCAGAGATATTTCTCACGAAAACAGTCCTGTACTCACAGGAGAGCACTTTGAGAATTTCTTAAAACAACTATTTTTAGACTTTACGAACGATCGTTGTAAAGTAATTCATAAAGGATTGCAAGAAGTAAACATAAACCAGTTAGCTAAAGAAAAACAAATAGTAGTGTATAGAGCCTTACAGGAACTCTTGGTAAACATGAAAAAATACAGCAAAGCAACGTTGGTACTTATCACTTTTTCAGTCGAAAAAAACAAACTATCAGTAGCCTATCAAGACAACGGAATTGGTGTAGAAAACCTCTCTGTAAAAAATGGTTTGCAAAATATGGAAATCCGTATTAAATCAGTAGGAGGGTTTATTACTTTTGAATCAAAGCAAGAAAAAGGATTTCAAGCAAAGTTTCAATTTAAAAAGTAGTTATGTTCAAAAAAGTATTGATAGCCGAAGATGCTGATTTTATGTCAAGCGGAATAAAAGTAGCCTTAGAAAACATGCAAATTCCAAATGTTGAATATGCACAATATTGCGACGAGGCTTTTTTAAAGCTAAAAAAAGCATGGTTAGACAATGAACCGTTTGATTTATTGGTAAGTGATTTATCCTTTAAAGACAATATACATCCGCAACGACTAGCATCAGGAGAAGAGCTCATAGCCGAAGCAAAAAAACTACAACCAACCTTAAAAACAGTAGTATTTTCTGTAGAAGACAAACCATATAGAATTCAGCAATTATGTAATGAGTTAGAGGTAAATGCGTATGTATGGAAATCTAACCACGGACAAAGAGAGCTAAAAAAAGCAGTACAAAGTGTATTTAATGGTGAGTTTTTTATCACTCCACAATTAGCACATGCGCTACGTGATAAAGAAGCCTTTGAAATTACAGATTACGACGTGTTTTTATTAGAACATTTAGCAGAAGGCTTAGATCAAAAAGAAATTAGCGAAGCATTAAAAAACAAAGACATAAAACCCAGTAGTGTTAGTTCGGTAGAAAAACGCTTAAAGCTATTAAAAGAAAATTTTAATGCCAATAATCCTACACAGCTTATTGCGATTACCAAAGATTTCGGACTTATTTAAAAATTATGTAAAAAAACAGAATAATCAACGTCATAACGAGGAGTGTTAACGACGTGGTTATCTTATACAAAGGAGTAGCAAATATTCTTAAGATTTAGCTACGCTGAACCTTACAGTTTCTCCCTCTGGTCGAAATGATACAAGCTAATAGCAGGAAGTCATTCCGAACGATAGTGAGGAATCTCAAAAATGTTACTCTTATTCCTTTATGATAATCACTGTCAGTTCGAGTGAATTTTATTGAGTGATAGCGAAGTTAAAATTGTACTTTGGCCACGTTTAGCAGAGTTAATGAAGGCTATTTGAATAGTTCTAAACTCATTTTAACAGCGAAGTAGTCTTTTGTTTAAGGTCAAACACAAAACAGTATAAGTACTTACTAAGTACAAATAAAGTACACGCTCCGTATTTACTTAGTACCAAGATATTTAATAAAAAATATGCTAGTTTTTTAAATAGAAAAATTGTAGGTTTGATACGTTGAAATTGCTAAGTATTACTTCAACAAGAAAAAAATATAACTTAAAAACGATGCTATGAAATATAGAACGATACTGTTGTTTAACAACAGAGAGGTAGAAGTACTAACCTATAACTTTGGTTTTAATAGAAACATAAACGTTTCTGACCAACCCACAAGCTCTGCTAACTTTGCAGGTCTAGAAATAGAAATAGAATCAGGTAGTAATACCGATTTTGAAGAATGGGCTTGTAAAGAAACGGCTATAGACCAACTAGAGTTAAAAATATACTACCCGTATTTAAAAGGAGGCTCTAAAACAATGACTTTCTTTGATTGCTACCTTAAAAAGTTTGAAACTATTTTTTCTAGTACAAACGATCAGCCCATAAAAGACCGATTAATTATTACGTGTGCAGGGGTAAAAACACCCAACGCTTCGCAAGAATATTCTACGTATTGGAGAAAAACACTTTCAGGAGCCCAAAACGAAGTAACTAATAGCGGAGATACTGCTTCAGGAGGAGGTGATACAAACTTTAATGTAACCCCAAAATTATCGTAATATGCCAAGTTTTGTCCCCCTAGGAATAGCTGATTACAGCGGAACTAACGAAAGAGGCTTTGTACAATTTACTTACCAAATAGCCGATAATAACGCCAAAGAACTAACGCTACAAATTAGAGATGGAAGCTCGGTGATTTATGAAGAAAAAATAACTGATGCCAACAAACTAAAACAAGGAGAACACATTTGGAAATGGGATGGATTTGATAGTGGTGGAATTTTAGATACAGCTAAACTAACACAATACGAAAATTTAAACCTGTATACTATTGGCGTAGATAACTCAAATAACTACAGCAGAAAAAAGTTAGATTTTAGTATGCGTTACGATGAGGTTAAATGGGTAGATGTAAAGATTGATAAAAACTCTAAAAGAATAGATGTTACATTACGTGTTAACTTAAAAGATGGAGGAGCAAGAGGGATAGAGTGTTATGAAAAGGATATTGACCCCGACCCAAAACTTAGAGTTCCAATGAAAGTATGTCCGTGGGATAAAATACCAGAAGAAGCGTTATCTTATTATGGTAAGTCTCCTATTAAGAATAGGACAAAGAGCTTTGAAGAACTGAAAAAAATGGCTTTAGAAGGGATTAATAAGTATTGGAGTAGGCACAGTAATAACATAGGGAAAGGTGTAAATGTAAATGGAGAATTTTATGAACTTTACGTGAACTCCATAAATGAGACTAACCCAAGGTTAAGTCTTAATGATGTTCCTTTAATTTATAATACAAATAATCCTTGGTCTCGTTCTGGAAATACAGGAGGTAGTTACGATGATAATAATTTTGATGATGAATTCATGGGGTTATTACCTGATGGTCTTGTACAGAGGATTTCTTTTAATGTAGGATATATTCAGAGAGACTATTGGAAAGACTATGCTGAAAATCATTGGTTTTATAAAATAAGAGGGTGGAGCTTTGTGGAGGAAAATAAGGAAGAAGAAGAGTTTAAATTCACTTCAGCACATGAAATAGGTCATGAAATTTTGCAAGCTTATGGTGGAACCATATATTCATGGCAACATAAAGGAAGTTCTTATTATGTACCTCAAGATACCAAACCAGTAGGAAAAGAATCTTTTAAAGAAAAATATATCAATATAGACTATATGGAAGAATCTAAAGGTGAGAATACCCCTGTATCTGGAAAAGAAATTGATTTAATGAAGTATTATAATGATTATTCTGGTTATAAAAACAGAATAGTAGCTGATGAAAAAGATGTTAAAGGAATTTTGTGGTTAACTAAAATAAAGATAAGATGAGAAAGATTATATATTACATATTAGTAATCAGTTTATCATACAGTTGTGCTCATAAAATAGATTGTGAAATAGTAGGGTATATTCAAACTGAAAAAGAAACCAAATTATCAGAAATAGAAATAGGTCAAATGGCTAAAAATTCTCCGATAAATTATACAGAGCTAAAATTAGATAACGTAATTATTGATGAAAATGGTTTTTTTAGTTATAAGATTAGAAAAGTAAAAAGAAGATCAGATAAAAACTTCCTCTTATACTTCAAAAAAGAAGGATTTAATAAGTTAATAGTACCAGTAAATTTATACGATAATACATCTATTAATTTAGATACTTTATTTATGAAGAGGAATGAATAAAATGAACAAGTTATTTACTATTATCAGTCTATTTTTTTTGATTAGTTGTACTAATCATGTAAATGTGAAGATTAAAGGACATATTACTACAAGTAATGACTATAAAATAAAAAAAATTGAAGTTGGTCAAAAAATAGTACACTCTCCAATGAGTTCCAGTTATTCAAAAATACTAGATTTAAAGTTAACAAAGGATGGTTATTTTGAATTTGAAATTCAAAGAAAGGAAATGAAAGGAGACAGTAATTTTGCTATTATATTTAAAGAGGAAGGATATGAAACGGAATACAAGTTTGTAGATATAAGAAAGGAGAAAGAAATTGATTTAGGTACAGTTCTTCTAAAATTAAAAGAATAACATTAATGTGGTATGAAAATGAGAAGAATAATTTATATATGTATCCTTTTGTTTATAGTATCTTGTTCAAAACATAAATATTATTTATCACCTTTTATTCAAGGAAATATTTATGATGCTAAATCTAAGAAGCCAATAGATAGTGTGAAGCTATCAATAAATTTATTAGAGAAAAGTACTTTAAAAGTAGTTTCACAAAGGGAGACTTTATCTAACAACGATGGTTTTTTCTCATTAAACTCAGATCATATACTGTATACAGGAGATGGAAGAGAAGAATCTTCTCTTTTCGATGGGAGGTACACGAGTTTTTTAATACTTGAAAAAAGAGGATGTAAAAAAGACACTATACAAATAGAAAAACACTGGAAACGAAATGACACAATAGTTAAATTGGATTCAATTTTCCTAAAATCACTTGAAAAGTAAGTATGTTCTATGCATGCCATGTAACTAAAATGAAAAACGTATTATTAATAGCACTATTACTTTTAACAGTTTCTTGCAAACAAGAACTATGTGATTGTTATCACGGTTATGTATTTGATGAAAGCAAAGAGCTAATAAATAACGTACAAATAATAGAAAGCTCATCTTATTCACAACATACCTATTCTAAAAGTGATGGTTATTTTTACCTAAATAGAAAAGCTAACTTTATTAGTGAATTAATTTTTGTTAAAGAGGGCTATATCTCAGATACTATTCCTCCTTATACAGCGAATAGAAGAGGAGATAAATCGTTATTCGTTCATAGAAAAGATACTTTATTTATGAAGAGAAAAGAATAAAATGAAAAAAGTAGTATTCATATTTATAATAGTAACATTAACAAGCTGTTTTGTTAAAAGAGTTAGTAGACCTCCTATTATAGGTTATATATATAACTCTGAAACATTACAAAAAATAGATAGTGTTGATGTGGTAACTTGGGATTCAGCAAAAAAAGATTATTCTATTGAAACCAGTAGCGATGTAAACGGAAGTTTCTTTTTAAGAATAAAAACTTACTACGATAAAATGGCTATAGGAGGTGAAGCTCCTATGGGCTTTTTTAAGTTTCGCTTAATAAAAAAAGGATATGAAAAAAGAAGTATTGAGAGAAGAGGTAGGTATGGTTTTACAAAAGACACTATAAGATTCGACTCAATCTTCCTAAAGCCAATTGAAAAGTAAGTATGTCCTATGCATGCCATGTAACTAAAATGAAAAAGAAGATATTATTAGTTGTATTAATTACATTGTTTACTTCTTGTACTGAAGGTACAAAAGAGTATTTTGAAGGGTATGTCTATAACAAAGAAATTCCCCTCAAAGGTGTAGTAATAACTGAGGGACACTCTGAGCCTAATAAGGTGTTTTCAACAACAGATAGTTTAGGGTGTTTTAAATTAAAGCGATTTTCACAAACTTATGCAGATAAACTAATATTTAGTAAAAAAGGATTTAAAACAGATACCATTTACCTATTAAGAGGTAGAAACTCTCCACCTCTATATACACTATTTTTACGTGAACAATCAGATACTTTATTTATGAAGAGGAAAGAATAAAATGAGAAAACCTCTATTCATATTTTTCATGGCTTTGGTACTATCCTGTAAAGAAAAAAGGAATACTTCCTGTAGAGGACTAAAGTTAGGGGCTACTTTGACTTATTAAATTAAATATAAGATGGTAAAAATTTTTCTCATACTATTTGCATTAGGTTCTTTAATATTAATTCTAAGTTCTCGATTTAGAAAACAAAAGCTATATTTAAAAGTACTTATGTATCTCTCTTTTACTATTGTATCAGTTTTTACATTCTTTATAACAATTATATATTTATGGAATTCTAGTGAAGATTATCACCAACGAAGGCATTTTATGGGGATTTGGAATATTCAAGTCTTAAATACTACGGAAACCCCTATAAAAAACGTTAAAGTAATTAATTTAAGAGAACCAACAGATACAATTATATCAAGTATTGATGGAACTGTAAATCTATATGAGTTTAGAGAAGACTTGGTAGTACTTCAGGCAGAAGGTTATATTCCAGACACCATAAATGTAACTGAAATGCCAAGTACAAAAGTATATTTAAATAAGTTAAAATAAGTATCTTTTTATCTTCATTATGAGTAGGATACGACGAAGTAATCTGTTTGTTTAGAACTCCAAGCGTAAAGATTAGCTCACTTAATATGTTTTATGACCTTCAAGAAAATCTTTGAAAATCAAGACAGCAGCGATGGATGTAAGATAAAAAGTTGTTTGAGCGATAGCGAGTTCTTTTTATCAGTGGAAGGTGTCGTAGTATTTTCTTACGATTTTATTGTACGTCTTGATTTTTGTTTCTTTTTATCAAGAAAAAGAATATAAAACTCCTTTTTATGGTTATCACTCTCAATAACGTTAACAAACAGCAAACCGTCATTCCGAACGATAGTGAGAAACCGTAAGGTTCAGCGTAGCTAAATCTCACTCAAAAGTAGTACTCTTATTTTTTATTACAATCACTGTCAGTTCGAGTGATTTTTATTGAGTAATAACGAAGTGAAAATTGTACTTTAGCTACGCTCAGCAGAGTTATCGAGAACTATTCGATAAACATAAAGATTGCTTCATACTGTTTGTGATGGCGTCATAACGAGGAGCGATACAACACCCTATAAAACATTGAGAATTTTGTTAGTTTTACTAGCAAACGCCTCATACCCATTAAAAACCATAACAAATACGAAATACAAAAAAGTACGAGCATCTGCTCGTACTTTTTATGGTATGTAGGTTTTGTCTTAACCTTCAGACAGTAGTGTCTGAAGTCATAGGATACTACTGTCTGATATCAACGGACAGTAGTGTCGGGTGTTACAATACAGTAAGGGTAAATGTAGATTCCGATACCTTAAGGTCTTTTAAAAAGCGATTTAACTTAGAAGTTGCCTGTGTTTTAACTCGAACACGATAGTTACCCGCAGCAAGTGCAGGAGCTTGACCAATAATTTTCTTATAGCTGTTTTGTGCTAAATAAGACACTTTGGTTTCGGTACCATCTTCGGCAACAAAATACAAACCAACTTCAGGTAGGTCACCAGCAACCTTTAAACGCAAACCGTTCAACTCAAACAATCCGTTGGCAGATAAGGTGGTATTCGTAGTTGTTGTGGTAATATCTTTTAAATTAGTAATAACCGTGTTGGTAATAGGAGCAGTTACTTTTTGTAGCGGAATATCGTCTTTAATTTCGTTGATTAACTTTCCGCTATTGAGGTTAACGTGTAGTTTATGAGTTTCAGGATTAAAACCATCCTCCTCGGTATCAAAAACTCCAGAAATAGAGTAGCCAATATTTAGTAAGGGTAGGTTAATGTTATCGCCTTCTTCTATCGACTCGATAATCTCTTCATAGTAAGAATTAAGTACCGCTACAATATCGGTTTTACTTACTAGGTTACGTTTGCTCAACATTTTATCAATCAACTCGTCTTGATTAATAGTACGCTCTGTTAATATGCGTGCTGAGTAGTTGGTTTCATCGGTTAACTTGTTTTCAATTAAATAGTACTTCATCATATTGATTTTTAAATTATTTACTTTTCCTTTTGAATCCTTTTTGGGGTAGTAACAGTCGGGGTATTGGAGCAATAACCAATACATGCCAAAACAATTACTAACCTTGGTGTTATTCATCACCAAACAGGTAGTTAGTAACATACCTATATAGCATTAACTTCGTAAAGATGTTGTAAAATTGAATGTGATATAATAGTAATAAGGGATAGCAATTTACTTTTTACAAACAATTTTTATAGCTGACACTAAAGTAGTTGTTTTTCGTTTTAACTCTCTGATTTTATGAATTTTTTAACGTTTTAGATAGTATGTAAATAGAAAACACGGATGTGAAATCCGCGTTTTCCTTATTAATCTTTATAGAGGAGTTCCAAGTTAATATATTAACAGAGGTTTCTTAGATATCTCCACTTAACTCTTTTGTATAAAAATCAATGGCTGTTTTGTACATAGAGTTTACACTATCTTGAAACCTAGTTTTATTATCAAGTAATTCTATGAATTTACCATAAATATTTCTGTAAATAATATTATGAGCAGGATTTTGAAGAAGTTCATCTTTGTAATCTTCCATACTAAATTCCTTAGTAGTAGCTAATTTTAATAACTTTAATAAATCATCTTTATTAATTTGATCTAGTTCTATCCATTCTTCCCTAGTTTCGTCAGTTCTATAAAAACCTTTATTATTATCAATTTTTAAGTATATCATATGTTTGTTTTTTTCTTTCGTTATATGCTTCTAATCCAGCTTCTAAACAGTTAAGTATTGCTTCATAGTTTTTAATTTTCTTTCCGTCTGAACTTAATAATTCTTTATCTGAAGGGTAGCCTGTGTAGATACGGTATTTGAAGGCTCCATTTTCAACACTTTTTTTAGTAATTGCTAGATAATTAGGCTTAATAGAAGCTCCTACAGTATTGTTATGAGTAACAACTACAACAGGCATAAGTGTAGAAATATGCTTTATTATAGAGTTAATTTCTTTGTTTAAAAAATTATTATCAAAAGAGGACTCTGGTTCGTCTATCAGTAGTAAGTCATATTTTGTAGCATCTTGGATTTCATGAATTAAGTTAAACTCTGAACGTTCACCTCCGGAAACTACAAACCCATCTTGGTTTAATGTAATAGATTCAATTTTTATAAAAAATTTATACAAATTAGCATCTTCAACACCTAACTCTTTAAGTTTTAATAAATATTTATAACCTGAAATATCGTAATATTTATAAGCAGTACTATATGTCTTTTTATCACGACCAATTTTTTGTAGGTCAGAGGCTCTTTCAATCTTTTTCGAATGTGTAGCAATAGAAAACTTACCTAATTCTTCTTTATGTATTTGTTGACTAATTTTAATTTTAGAGACAACTTGATTAAACTTCTGAACTTTTACTTCGTCCAAACCTATTTTAAAAAAGTCGATATCTTCAATAACAGATCCAGTTGTTTTGATTCTTAATTCACGAGTAATATCACTCATCAATGAGTTAATCCAACTTTTTTGATTGTTGTCAATATTTGAATTAATAGCTTTTTCATTCAAATCAATAGCTAATCTCTTTAAACTTTTAACCTCTAAATGTTTTTGAATAATGCTTTGATACTCTTTATTTTTAATTAAAGTTTCAACAGACTTTATAACCTTATCTAAATTGGTTAAATCATTAATAACAAAAGGATTTTCACTAAATATTATACATTTAGAAAATAAATCCTTCTTTTCGTTTTCAGAAGCAAATTTCTTAAGTGAATCTAAATAGTTTTCAATATTTAAATGATTTTGCTCTAGATCAACTTGAACTATTTTTTCTACTACTTTTCTAAACTCACCTAAAAAGTTATTATGTACTAAGCTAAGTCTAGCTTTGTTTGTTTCGTTAAACCTTTCTTCATCATTGTTTAAAAGAGAAAACTGTTTTATATATTTTGCATTTCCAGATGAAGCCGCAATTTTATTAAGAGTTACAGATTTACCAGAAGATCGCTCCCCAAGTATAATTGTTAAGCCAGTTGATAACAGAAGTCCATCATCAGTTGCTTGAAAAAAATCATTTCCACTTTCCTTAGTTAAGGAAATTTTGCTCTGGTCAAATAGACATGATTTAATACCAGCAAGAGATACTTCATTTAAGTCTATATAAGTTTGTCGTGAAGGAAAGTTTTTTAATTCTTCTTTAAATCTTATATCACTAAATAAAACTGGAACCAGTTTATTATTACTGTCTTTAATAGCTCGTTTAAACTTTGAAACACTAGCCACCTCTCCCGAGGTTATATGGGGATGTAAAGAATCAATTGTTTCTTGTTTTATATTTGGTCTTTTATCAACATGAGGAATAAGAATATATTTAGATAAATCAGGGAAAATATTTTTAAACTGTCCTAATGTTAAGTAAGTGTCATTTGATTTTATTAAGTTGGAAACCTGATTACATTTCTGTTCAAAATCAGATATTTCAAAATCATTAAAGTCAGTTATAAGAAGTATATGACCTCCCTCTAAGTCTATCTCAATTCCAGGAAAAACATCTATTGATAAATTATTTTGAATTTCAAAGTACTGTTTGGAGTTAAATATATTATGATTAGTTATTGCTAATGCATCAATCTCTAATCTTTCTACATACTCTTTGAGTTTGGTTAGACTAAACTCGAAATCACTATCACTTATTGTAGATATTGTATGTGTATGAAGATCAATTTTTTTCATGTCTAATTTAAATTTTCAGTAAAACTATAGTGTATATTTCACTAATCCTTACGGTTTTCCGCAACCTAAATTGCAGATTTCCGCAAAACACCTGCTATTACACATATAATTACCATTTAATAATATAACAGTTGTTATTACTAACGATATTTTACTACTTTTAAAACGTTAACACACAGTTATACAAAAGTTTAAAGCGTGTTGTACTACCAACATAAAACGAGTATAGCTGCGTATAACAACAACTAACAAACCAAACTAACTAAACATTATGAAAACCCTAAGCACCTGCTTAGCACTCTTTTTTTATGTGCTTTGCGTTAACGGACAAACACAAACTATTAACTGTGAATTTGAAATAAAAAAGTTACGTAGTGCCTACGAAAACTACAACAAAACACTAGAAGAAAAGAAGCAAGAAATAGCCGAAACCAAAAAGTCGATTACTCAAGAAAGCTTAGACAAGCTTGGTACTTTAATTAAAGACAGAAAAGCGTATATAGATTCACTAAATCTTACATACACAAAATTTACTAGCTATAAAAATGTGTGTACCAACATTCCTGCCGATTCAATAGCTAGTTGGTTTCCTTATAAAGAGCCACCTACACAAGAAACCATAGCAAGAGATACAGCGCAAGAAGAAACGGTAGAAGAACCTGTAACCT
This sequence comes from Tenacibaculum sp. 1B UA, assembly GCF_033978845.1. Classification (NCBI taxonomy): domain Bacteria; kingdom Pseudomonadati; phylum Bacteroidota; class Flavobacteriia; order Flavobacteriales; family Flavobacteriaceae; genus Tenacibaculum; species Tenacibaculum sp. 1B UA. The sequence continues at coordinate 33,194 of NZ_JAKVUA010000002.1, read as the reverse complement.
ACAGTTATTTTAACGAAGATGTAATAATTAGTGAAGATATTAACGGAGCAGAGAGAACATCTAGAGAGAAAAAGGTATTCAATCAGGTATTAAAACAAGTAAACCAAGAAGCCTATTTTGGAGATATTACCATACCTAAAGAAGGACAAGAGTTTTGTTTTTATAATAATGATAAAGAACGCCAAGACACATTAAAGTATACGTTTAAAAAGATAGATATTGAAATCCGCGATGGTAGCTTAGCAGATATTCAAGTATTGGTAGCATATAAAGGAAGTATGCTGTTGTTTGAAAACTACGTAGGGGTAAGCTTTTTACGATATGGGTATTGGGCATCTAAAAACTATCTTTTTTACTCACAAAAACAACCAACAACCAATGTTGATGAAAAAGAGTTTGAAAACCTTCGTATTCGTTTAAGTGATGTACTAATGTATAAGTATAAAATAGGAAACAACTACGTACCACACGACCTAACGTTGGAACTGCCTAAAGAAGATATTGACGGAAACAAAACCAACTTAACAGCCCCAGCAACTTATCAAATAAAACAAGATACTTACTTAGATAAAATAGTAGAACTACGTGCCTATACTGATTTTTTAGCACTCTTTGGAGAGTCTGACAACGGATTGGTGCAGTTAGAAGGAAGTGCAAAGTTTTATGTATTTCCTTTTTCAAGGCAAATCTTTAGTTCTTCAATGCAATACGAATTTTTAAAGTCGATAACACCTTATGTACACTATGCTAAGTTTGAAGAAGACAAAGGCTTAGTTGCTGCAACAAGTGGTGTAATAGGGAATACGTTAGATTTGGTAGAAAAACGCTTTTTAACCGTAGGTGGAGAAGTAAACCTTTTAGAAATATATCAAAAAAACTACCCTATGAAAATGAACTTTTTTGGTACGATAGACTATAATTTAACAAGAGTTCAAAACGATACCCAAGGGGTGGAAAACCTAAAAGCCTTGAGTTATGGAGGAGGAATAAGCTTATCATCAAAACGATTTAACAACTTCGGATTCAATTATAAATTAGGACTTCACTGGTTTGATTATAAAAGCTATAACGGGTCTAGTGCCATAGATTTAGACTTTAAAGTACCTGTAGTAAAGAATCAAGCAGAGGTGTTTTATCACCCCAACAAAAACCCCAATCAAGCTATTTTTGCAAGGTTAGTAACCTATAATTACAAAGGAAGCGAAAGTGATGAGGCTTTTTACCAATTTCAATTTGGATATAAGTTTTCCATAGGCTCAAGAACAGTAAAGAAATAAAGTAAAAAGAGGTTATTTGTTAAGAATAACCTCTTTTTATATAACAGTTTTATGAGTTCTATTAAAATCTAACAAAATTCTAATTTCATCGTGTCACCTCGAACTTATGTGAGAGGTCTCAAGATTATGAGTTACTCCTTTTAATAAGATTTAGCTACGCTGAACCTTACGGTTTCTCTCTACCGTTCGGAATGACGATTGTTTTTAGAATCAAGAAACAAGACCGCTTCGCTGATAGAATATAGACTTTTTATGATTATAATATAACCATGTGGATGTTTCTATTTACCTCGTAATAACACTCTGCTTTATGACCTACAAGAAAATCTTTGAAAATCAAGACAGCAGCGGTGGATGTAAGATAAAAAGCTGTTTGAGCGATAGCGAGTTCTTTTTATCAGTGGAAGATGTCGTAGTATTTTCTCACGATTTAATTGTAAGTCTTGATTTTTGTTTCTTTTTATCAAGAAAAAGAATATCAACAATAATCTTAAGCATGTTTGTTACTCATTTTGTTGAGATTTAGCTACGCTGAACCTTACGGTTTCTCTCTACCGTTCGGAATGACGACTTTTTTTAGTATCTACCACTAACCAAGCTTCTCACGGATTTTATCCAAACACAAATTATCAATACTACCCACATGTGTATGTTTTTTAGAAGTATCAGGAGTATATGTACCGTCGACAACTTCGCCACCGATTTTTTGGTAAGCTTCTCTAAAACTCATACCGTTTTCTACCAAAGTATTCATGTTATCTACCGTAAATAAGTATTTATACTTTTCATCCTGTAGGTTAATATCTTTTACAATAACTTGCTGAATAGCATAATCAAAAATATCTAGCACATCTTTTAACTCTTCAAAGGCATTGATGATATTTTCTTTTAATAACTGATAATCTCTATGATAACCACTCGGTAAATTGTTAGTTATTAATAAGGTTTCTGTATACAGCGCTTGAATCTTATTACACTTCCCTCTAATGAGTTCAAACACATCAGGATTCTTTTTATGAGGCATAATACTACTACCTGTAGTTAATTCATCGGGAAAAGAAATAAAGTCAAAATTCTGACTCATATACAGGCAAATATCCATCGCAAAACGAGCTATGGTGTTACTCACACTTCCCAATGCCATCGTAAGTGTACGTTCGCTTTTTCCTCTGCTCATTTGTGCTGCGACCACATTGTATTTTAAGGTTTCAAACCCTAGTTCTTTTGTGGTCAATTCTCTATCAATAGGGAACGAGCTACCATACCCAGCGGCAGAACCTAACGGATTTTGATCTACCGTTTTTAGCGCTGCATCCACCATGTACAAATCGTCAATTAGCAATTCAGCATACGCAGAAAACCATAACCCGAAAGAAGAAGGCATTGCCACTTGTAAGTGGGTGTACCCAGGTAATAACTTGGTTTTATGTTCTTCTGCTAACTGTAATAACGTATTGAAAAGTGTTTTCGTTTTATCAGAAATCAACTGTAAATTATCTTTATAATACAAATGCAACGCCACTAACACCTGATCGTTTCTGGAACGTGCTGTGTGAATTTTCTTACCAACTTCACTGCACATGTTGGTTAATTCGAATTCAATTTTAGAATGTACGTCTTCAAATTGAGCATCAATTATAAAAGTACCTTCTGCCACTTGTTGTTGTAGCGTAGTAATTCCAGCAGTTACTTGTGCTAATTCTTCCGAAGTAATAATACCAATGGAAGCCAGCATTTTTGCATGCGCTAACGATGCTTGTAAATCATACGGTGCAATATGTATATCTATTTCTCTGTCGTTTCCAACGGTGAAATGTTCTATTTTTTTATCTATGGATAATCCTTTGTCCCAAAGTTTCATGTTTATATGTTTTTTAATTAGTACTGAGTATTGAGAAGTTAGTATTGAGTGTTAAACACTATAACAAACAAAATTCTCATTGTTTGTTTGTCACCTCGAACGTATGTGAGAGGTCTCAAACTTATGAGTTACTCTTTTTAATGAGATTTAGCTACGCTGAACCTTACGGTTTCTCTCTATCGTTCGGAATGACGATTGTTTTTTAGAGCCAAGAGAATAGAACGCTTCGCTGTTAGAGCAAAGATTTGTTTATAGGTCTTTGTTCTATTCTCTTTTTCTATGTTCTTTTTATCATCCAGTGTCACTTCGAGTAAAATTATTGAAATGAAATAAAAATAATTTTGTATCGAGAAGTTTTCGAATAGTTCTCGATACAATTTTTACTTCGCTATCACTCAATAAAAATCACTCGAACTGACATGTGTACAGTAGCTAATTCTTGACTCCTTTTAATACTTTCTCTAATAATTGAATATATAACTCAATCCCTTCCTCAATCTCCTGAAGGTAAATAAATTCATCAGCGGTGTGTGAACGGGTACTATCACCAGGTCCTAATTTTAACGACGGACAACTCAACACAGCTTGGTCAGATAGGGTAGGAGAACCATAGGTTTTTCTTCCTAAAGCAATACCTGCTTGTACCAAAGGATGCTCTTTTGGAATAGAAGATGAATTCAAATTCAAGCTACGTGGTTGTATCTTACAAGGTGCGTGTTCTTGTAAAAAATCACTAATTTCCTGATTGGTATATTGATCGTTTACACGAACATCGACCACTAATTTTACTTCAGAAGGAACAGCATTGTGTTGTTTCCCTGCATTGATTTGTGTTACCGTAAGTTTTACGTCTCCCAAGGTTTCCGAGGTTTTTTCAAACGTAATATCTTTAAACCATTGTAATACTTCAATAGTGTTATAAATAGCATTATCATGATTTGGATGTGCTGCATGACTTGGGGTTCCTTTTACCTCAGCACCAAAAACTACTAAGCCTTTTTCAGCTATGGCTAAATTCATTAAAGTAGGTTCTCCTACGATGGCTACATCAATTTTAGGTAAGGTTTTTAGTAATCCGTTTAATCCGTTAGAACCGCTACTTTCTTCTTCGGCAGTTCCTGCAAATACCAAATTATACGCTAAGTTTTCTTTTTGGTAGAAGTGGGTGTAGGTCGCCAATAACGAAACTAAACAGCCTCCCGCATCGTTACTTCCCAATCCGTAGAGTTTTCCTTCTTCCACAATAGCTTTAAACGGATCTTTGGTATAGCCGTTATTAGGTTTTACGGTGTCGTGATGTGAGTTTAGCAACAATGTAGGTTTGTTAGCATTAAAATATTTGTTTACCGACCATACATTGTTCTGTGTTCTGGTATACGGAATATCAAATTCTTGAAACCAGTTTTCTAATAGTAGGGCAGTAGCATCTTCTTCCGAAGAAAAAGAAGGGGTTTCTATTAGGTTTTTTAACAAACTGATGGCTTTTGTAGTGAGTCTTTGTATCATGATAGTTGTAATGAGGAGTGTTTGTTTTTTGAGTTAAATAGCATAGCTGTATCGCCTATGTGTACTTTTTGAACGTTGTTTTTCAGGGCATGAAAGCAATTGTCTAACTTAGGAAGCATTCCTTCAAAAATGACTCCATCAGTTTTCAGTTGAACATAGGTTTCTAACGTGATTTGTTCAATAACAGAAGTATCATCAGCAACATCACTTAATACTCCTGGTTTTTCAAAACAGTAGTACAATTCTGTATTAAAATCGGTAGCTAACCCTATAGCCAATTCAGCAGCAATAGTATCGGCGTTGGTATTGAGTAATTGTCCGTTAGCATCATGCGTAATTGCACAAAACACAGGCGTTACTTCGTTATTAATTAATATTGTTAGTACTTGCGGATTTACGGTAACAACGTCGCCTGCAAATCCGTAATCTATAGGTTCAACAGAACGTTTGGTTGATACAATGGTGTTTCCGTCAGCTCCTGTAAACCCCACAGCATTTGCATTGTATCCTTGTAATTGCGCAACAATGTGCTTGTTGATTTTACCTGCATATACCATAGTAATTAAATCTAAAGTTTGCGTATCGGTTACACGTCTGCCATCAATCATCGTTACAGGAATATTCAATTGTTTAGCCAATTCAGAAGCTAGTTTACCTCCACCATGAACTAACACTTTCGGACCTTTTAACTGAGCGAAATCAGCTAAGAAGCTATGTAGGGCTGTCTCATCATTAATGATGTTTCCGCCTATTTTAACAATCTTTATGGTTTTCATTTTTTAAGTTTTTAGTAATCGGTATTTACAAAGAGATTGCCACGCTTAACTCTCAATGACGTCATAACGAGGAAGTCATTGAGCGAAGTCTAAATGAACGACGTGGTTATCTTAATTAAGTTTACCTTTTACCATCTTTTCAATTATTGTTATTCATATTAATAATCTGTTCATTTTTTTTTGATAAAAAACGAACCAAAAAATCAAGTCTGTAAAGAGGAAATTGCTACGCATCACTCACTTTCAAAGCTTCATGCTTAAAGCTACGCTTAGCACTTTCGCTTTTTCACTCGTTATTTCTTTATACAGACAGTTTTCATATTTTAATTATCTTTTAATTTAATGTCACGTCGAGTGATTTTTTGTACTGAAAGGAAGAAAAATTGTATCGAGACGTTTTCAAGTAGCTCTCGATACATCTTCCTGCGATTGGCACTCGAACTGACAAGTCAAAATTTAAATTCAACTTAAATGATTTAAAATCTCTTTTAATACTATTTGCGCAGCATAGGTTCTGTTGTTGGCTTGTTCAATAACAAGGGAATTGTCACCATCTAAAACAGCGTCTTCTGCTACTACATTTCTTCTAATAGGTAAGCAGTGCATAAATTTAGCAGCGCCTATTTTTTCCTGAGTAATCATCCAGTTGGGGTCTTCATTTAGTATGTTACCATACTTAGTAAAAGAACTCCAGTTTTTGGCATAGATAAAATCGGCATTTTCAAAAGCTTTTTCTTGATTGTACTCTACAGGAAACTCTTTTGTAATTTCAGCATCTAACTCGTACCCTTCGGGATGCGTTATAACAAATTCTACATCCATGTTATGCATCAAGTGAACAAAAGCATTGGCAACCGAATGTGGTAACGCTTTGGGGTGTGGAGCCCAAGACAACACAACTTTAGGTTTGTCAACTTTTTTAGTTTCTGTAATAGTAATCGCATCTGCCAAGGCTTGCAACGGATGATCAGTAGCGCTTTCCATATTGATAACAGGCACCGTAGCGTATTTTATAAAACTGTTGAGTACAACTTCAGAGGTATCTTTTTCTTTGTCTTTCAACGTAGGAAAAGCTCTTACTGCAATGATATCAGCATACTGAGAAATTACCATGGCAGCCTCTTTAATATGTTCTGAAGTACTTAAATTCATCACAGTACCGTCTTCAAAATCCATATTCCAGGCATTGGTAATATTTAACACACTTACTTCCATACCTAAGTTTTTAGCCGCTTTTTCGGTACTTAACCTTGTACGTAAACTAGCATTAAAGAACAGCATAACTAAGGTTTTATGTTGCCCTAAATCAGCAAACTGAAAGGGGTTTTCTTTTAATTGAATTGCCTTTTGAATAGTTTCTGAAAGGTTTTCAATATCGTTTATGCTGGTATATTTTTTCATGACAATTCCTTTTTTAAAGACTCAAAAAGCATATCGATATGTTGATTTTGAATGGTTAGTGGCGGAAGAATTCTTAATAAGTTCGGGTTCTTAGCGCTTCCTGTAAAAATGTGATGTTTGAATATTAGGTTCTTTCTTAGCTCAGCAATAGGAAAATCGAATTCCAATCCTAACATGAGACCTCTTCCTTTTACAATTGTTATCTGTGGAATAGAAGCTGCTTGTTCCATAAAATACGCAGCAATTTGCTGTGCATTTTCCATCAACTGCTCTTTTTTAATGGTTTCAAGAACAGCTAAGGAAGCGGCACAAGCTAAGTGATTACCGCCAAAGGTAGTTCCTAACAAACCATAAGAAGCTTGAATGCTTGGATGAATTAAAATTCCACCTACAGGAAATCCGTTCCCCATTCCTTTTGCCATAGAAATGATATGCGGAGTAATGCCGTGTTTTTGAAAAGCAAAGAAATCACCCGTTCTACCAAATCCGCACTGAATTTCATCAGCAATAAGTAAGGTGTTGTATTGCTTGCATAGTTTTTCTAACCCTTGGTAAAAAGTAGTTGATGCTTCGTCTAATCCACCAATACCTTGAATGGTTTCAATAATGATGGCACAAACATCATTGTTTTGTAAGGCTTTTTCAACACCTGCTAAATCTTCAAACTCTAAAAAGATAACTTCTTGCTGCGCATTGATAGGCGCTATAATCTTAGGATTGTCGGTTGCAGCTACCGCAGCAGAAGTACGTCCGTGAAATGAATTTTTAAAAGCAATTACCTTTTGTTTACTCGTATGAAAAGAGGCTAGTTTTAAAGCATTTTCATTGGCTTCTGCTCCCGAATTGCATGAAAATAGTTGATAATCGTTACACCCCGATATGTTTTCTAGTTGTGAAGCTAACTCCACTTGTAACGGATTTTGAATCGCGTTGCTATAAAAGCCTAGTTTGCTTACTTGTTCACTAATATTTTTAACATAGGCAGGGTGTGAGTGCCCGATAGAAATTACGGCATGTCCGCCATATAAATCTAAATATTCTGTGCCTTTATCGTCGTATACATATACATCGTTGGCGGTTACTGGGGTTATATCAAATAGAGGATATACGTTAAATAAACTCATTAGTTTTCTTTTTTATGGTGTTAATTTTGTTAAAAGAGGCTACCATTCCTTGTATCAATGCTGCACTTAATCCTTTGTGTTCCATTTCATTCAAACCTTCAATGGTACAGCCTTTTGGAGTAGTAACTTTATCGATTTCTTCTTCAGGATGATTTCCTGTAGCTATGAGTAGGTTGGCAGCACCTTCACTAGTATGCATAGCGAGTTCTTGTGCTTCTTTTGCATCGAAACCTAATTGAATAGCAGCTTGTGTAGTTGCCCGTATTAAGCGCATCCAAAAAGCAATTCCACTAGCACATATTACGGTGGCTGCTTGCATTTGATCTTCAGGAATAATCATAGAAGTTCCTAGTTGATTGAAAATAGTTGTAGCTATTTCCAAATCTTCCACCTTTTGAGTATTACCACTAAGACAAGTCATCGATTTTCCAACGGCAATAGCAGTGTTAGGCATGGCTCTGATAATAGTAGTATCTGAACCAATAAGCGCTTCCATTTTTTCAATAGAAAAACCAGCAACTGTAGAAATCACTATATGATTATCGGATAATAATGGAATAATTTCTTTTAAAACACTTTCAAAATGTGTTGGTTGTACTGCAAAAATTAGCACATCAGACGCTGTGATTGCTTCCTTGTTATTAGAACTAATAAAAACATTGGGAACTTCTTTAAATTCATTGAGTTCATCTGTATTTCTTTTGGTTAAGAAAAGTTGAGAAAACGAATTGTTTTGTATCAATCCTTTAGCGATTGATTTTCCTAAGTTACCTGTTCCTATAATTGCTATTTTCATTTGAGAAAGTTTAGATTATATATTTTGTATTATTCATTTCTTGTATTAAGACATTCATCTTGGTTTACCTAATCCCTCTATGAGGGTTAGAAATAAGTTGCCTTTAACTGTAAACCCGTATCTTCTTTAAAACCAAATAGTAAGTTCATATTCTGGACTGCTTGTCCAGAAGCTCCTTTTAATAGGTTGTCAATAATACTTGTTATCAGTAGTTTATCTCCGTGTTTATGTAAATGAAGTAAACACTTGTTGGTGTTCACTATTTGCTTTAAGTGTAGTTCATTATCAGCTATATGTGTAAAAACAGCATCTTTGTAATAGTCAGTATACAGTTGCTGTGCCTCTTTTAAACTTCCTTTAAAATAGGTGTACAATGTTGCATAGATACCTCTAGAAAAATCTCCTCTGTTTGGAAGAAACAACACTTCCGAATCAAAACTAGATTGAAGTGTATCTAACGTCTGATTAATCTCTCCTAAATGCTGGTGGGTAAAAGGCTTGTAGTACGAATAATTATTATCTCTCCACGTAAAATGTGTGGTAGCTAATAATGAAGTTCCTGCACCTGTTGCACCAGTAACCGCATTGATGTGTACATCACCTTGTAACAAATTAGCATCTGCCAGTGGAAGCAATCCTAATTGAATAGCGGTAGCAAAACACCCTGGATTAGCTATGTGAGAATCACCTTGTATCGCTGTTTTTTGAAGTTCAGGCAAGCCGTATACAAACTCTTTTCCTTGAAAAGTGCTATCAGCTTTTAACCTGAAATCATTTCCTAAATCAATAATTTTAGTATGATTTGAAAAGGTATGTGTTTCTAAAAACCTTTTAGAGTTTCCATGTCCTAAGCATAAGAATAGCACATCTATGCTCTCATTAATTTTATTGGTAAACGTTAGCTCAGTGCTACCTACTAAATCCTGATGCACATTAGCTACTTTATTATCAGCGTTTGAAGTACTGTACACAAAATTGATAGTCGCTTTTGGGTGTTGTAACAAAAGCCTGATTAATTCTCCTGCGGTATATCCTGCACCACCTATAATTCCTACTTGTATCATGTTGTTTGTTTTGTTATTGTTGTTAATGTTCTAATTGTCACCTCGAACGTATGTGAGAGGTCTCACACTGGTTTTATTCACAATGAAGAGATTCCTCCTCGTACCTCGTTCGGAATGACATTATCATGTCTAACAAAATTCTAAGCTTGTATTTTTTGCCAAAAGCTCACTACTTACTGTCTACTGATTAACCTGTTGATATATTTTATTCTGATTTCCTAAAAGCTTGATAAAACCTTTGGCTTCTTCAGGAGTCCAACCTTTGTTAAGCTCTCCATAGCTACCAAATTTGGCATTCATTAAATCATGTGGAGAATCAATCCCGTCTAATGTAAAGTGATACGGTTTAAGTGTAACAAAAACATCTCCAGTAACTTTCGACTGACTGTTTTCTAAAAAAGCTTCCATATCTCTCATTACAGGATCTAAATACTGACCTTCATGTAAATGCATTCCGTAAAAACTAGCTAAATACTCTTTGTGTTGCAATTGCCATTTAGTTAAGGTGTGTTTCTCAAGTAAGTGGTGTGCTTTAATAGTGATTAATGCCGCAGCAGCTTCAAAACCAACTCTTCCTTTAATTCCAACAATAGTATCGCCCACGTGAATGTCTCTACCAATTCCGAATTTAGAAGCTAAGGCATTCAATTGTTCAATATTTTGCAAAGGAGCTTTTTCGTCATCATTAATAGCCACTAACTCACCCTTTACAAACGAAAGTTTTACTTGTTCAGGTACTGTTTTTCTTACTTGAGAAGGGTAGGCGTGTTCAGGTAATGGTTGTTCTGAAGTTAAAGTCTCTTCACCTCCCACACTGGTTCCCCATAAACCTTTGTTGACAGAATATTTAGCTTTTTCCCATGACAAATCAATGCCGTTATTTTTTAAGTACTCAATTTCTTCTTGTCTTGAAAGTTGCAAATCTCTAATAGGAGTTATGATTTCAATTTCAGGAGCAACAGTTTGAAAAATCATATCAAATCGAACCTGGTCGTTTCCTGCACCTGTACTACCATGAGCGATACAGTTAGCACCGATACTTTTGGCATAGTTTACAATCTCAATAGCTTGTACAATTCTTTCGGCACTTACAGAAAGGGGATATGTGTTGTTTTTTAACACGTTACCAAAAACTAAGTACTTAATTACTTTACTGTAATAATCAGTTACTGCATTGATGTTTTTATAGGTAGTAACACCCATTGTGTAGGCATTTTCTTCAATTTGTTTAATTTCTTCGGAAGAAAATCCACCAGTGTTCACACTAACAGCATGAACCTCGTATCCTTGTTTTGATAAACTTACTGCGCAGTATGAAGTATCTAAACCTCCACTGTATGCAATTACTAATTTTTTCATTTTTTGTCTTTTTTTAGGAAGATGCTCTCTTTAATTCTTTTAAGTCTTTGAAAGACTTTTCCTTTTATTTTTATGTTTTGAGATTTTTTGTTAGGATCGTATAACATACCAGTACACAAGCACATTTTTTGTTGTGTACGTTGTAACACATCGTAGTTTTTGCAGGTCTGACAACCATTCCAAAAAGATTGGTCTTCTGTAAGTTCAGAAAAGGTAACAGGTTTATAGCTTAATTCGCTGTTAAGTTTCATAACAGCCAAACCAGTTGTGATACTAAATATTTTGGCATTAGGAAACTTGGTTCTAGAATGTTCAAAAACTACTTTTTTTATTTGTTTGGCTAAACCAATACCTCTATAGTTTGGGTGAACAATCAACCCAGAATTGGCTACAAATTTGCCATGGCTCCAGGCTTCGATATAACAAAAGCCAGCAAATTGATCGCCATCTAAGGCAATAACAGCGTTACCATTTTCTAGCTTTGTAATGATATATTCTGGTTTTCTTTTGGCAATTCCTGTGCCTCTAACCAGAGCAGCTTCGTCAATAGTTTGACAAATAATTTCGGCATACTTACTATGCGATTGATCAGCAATAACAACTCTCATTGAAATTGATTTTAGATAAACATTTTGTTAAAAATCGGTGGTTTAAAAAGAAGAACCGGACACACCTAGGTTCCCAAAATGAAGTAGTACCCTTACGGGCGACGTCGGATAAAAATAGGTCGTACAACAGCTACGTTATTGAAAACAATAACAAGAGTTAGTAACGATATAAAAATGTAGATTATAGAAATCAAAAGGATAAAAATAAAATTATACAATACTCAGTTTTGTGCAAGGAAAGACTAGCGTCGGTTGAAAAACCGCACTAAGAAACTGGGTATATTGTTGTATATTTTATTGGTTTGCATAATGGCGCAAATCTACAAAATAAATTTTGATTAATGCTATATAAAAAATAAAAAGTTTTGTAACTAATAGTAAAACAATAAGTTATGAGGTGTGTTTTTAAAGGGGGAATAAAAAATAAAAAAACATTAGGATAACTAAAAAATAATTTCAAATATTTGTGACATCAAATGAAAAAACAAGTTTTAAATATCATTTCTATTATTGTCATTGTGATTATTTCACAAGGATAAGGAAGCGGTATTTAATAGTTTAACATATAAATTATAAGAAGGCTTCCTAAATTTAGGAAGCCTTTTTTGTTGCAAAAAGCATGAATCAATTTTTTAACATCGTGGTAATTATTATTGTCATTATTAGCTCTCCACCGAGTTGATACAGATGGTTATTACCTATAAGAAAGCCTGTATCTAACTCTAGATACAGGCTTTTTTTTATACCGTGAATATCATAATGATTTGGTTTTAAGTATCTGGTTTTAAGGTTTTTGTATGTTTTTGAGAGTCAGTGAAAATCATCAAAGCCTTAAGAAACAAGAAAGTAAAGTAAAAAGCGAAAAATAATTTTGAACAGTAAAAACAACTAAAAATGTACTATAACGAGGAAACAGTAATTTTTTTCAACGGACAGTTTATTAAAGCGAAAGATGCTAGCGCTAATTTGTATAGCCAAAGTTTACACTACGGAAACGGGGTTTTCGAAGGTATCAGAGCTTACAATACAACCGAAGGTGCTAGAGTCTTTAAATCGTATGAACATTACAAAAGGCTTAAGTTCGGAGCAGAAGTAATGAATATTCAGTTGAATTATTCAGAAGAAGAATTAACACAAATTACGTATGAGTTATTAGAACGTAATGGGTTGAAAGATGCATACATCCGTCCGCTAGTCACTACTGGAGTTGATATGAGTTTGCTAACCTCTAAAGAGACAAACCTAGTTATTCAATGCTGGGAATGGGGGAAGTATATGGGAGATAAATTACTACGTGTAAAAACGTCTTCGTTTCAACGTCCGAATCCAAAATCGTGTTTTGTAGAAGCAAAAGTAACAGGACACTACACAAATTCAATATTATCAACTAACGAAGCAAAAAACAATGGGTATGATGAAGCACTATTGTTAGATATGAACGGTAATGTAGCTGAATGTTCGGGAGCCAATGTTTTTATGGAGAAAGACGGAAAACTGTATACACCACCAAGAGGTCATATTATGGCAGGAATTACACGTGCTACAGTTATGGACTTATGCAAAGAAGAAGGAATCTCTGTTGAAGAAAAGCATTTTACGTTAGAAGAATTAAAAAATGCAGACGCTTGCTTTTTTACAGGAACTGCAGCCGAAGTAGTTGGATTACAGTCGCTAGACGATTATCAATTTCCTCTAGCGTGGGAAAAATCACACGGACACAAATTAATGAAACTATACAAAGACGAAGTATTAGGCTTATGTCAAAAACGCAAAGCAAGCTAACATGGAATTAAACAAATTTAGTAAACAAGTAACTCAAGACGACACGCAGCCAGCAGCGCAAGCAATGTTGCATGCTATAGGCTTATCAAAAGCAGATTTAGAAAAACCGTTAGTAGGAATAGCAAGTACAGGATACGAAGGAAACCCATGCAATATGCACCTAAATGATTTAGCAAAATTGGTAAAAGAAGGAACTGAAAAAGCTGATTTAGTTGGGTTGATATTTAATACCATCGGCGTTTCTGATGGAATTTCTATGGGAACCCCAGGAATGCGTTATTCATTGCCGTCTCGTGATGTAATTGCTGATTCTATGGAAACCGTAGTGCAAGCGATGTCTTATGACGGACTAGTAACCGTTGTGGGATGTGACAAAAACATGCCAGGAGCATTAATGGCAATGTTGCGTTTAAACCGTCCTTCAGTTTTAGTGTATGGAGGAACTATCGCTTCTGGATGTCATGAAGGAAAAAAGTTAGATGTAGTATCGGCTTTTGAAGCATGGGGTGAGAAAGTTGCAGAAACGATTACTAAAAAAGAATATCAAAGTGTCATTGAAAAAGCATGTCCAGGAGCAGGCGCTTGTGGAGGAATGTATACTGCAAATACTATGGCATCAGCTATTGAGGCTTTGGGTATGAGTTTACCTTATAATTCATCGAATCCTGCAATTAGTAATGATAAAGAACAAGAATGCGTTAAGACAGGTGAAGCACTACGTGTATTACTAGAAAAAGATATCAAACCTTCAGATATCGTAACAAAAAAATCCTTAGAAAATGCGGTACGGTTAGTAACTGTTATGGGAGGTTCTACGAATGCTGTATTACACTTTTTAGCGATTGCCAAAGCAGCGGATGTACAATTTACGTTAGAAGATTTTCAACGCATTTCTGATGAAACTCCATTTTTAGCCGATTTAAAACCTAGTGGAAAATACTTGATGGAAGATGTGCATAAAGTAGGAGGAACACCAGCAGTTTTAAAATACTTACTAGAAAAAGGATTGTTACATGGTGATTGTTTAACCGTAACAGGAAAAACAGTAGCAGAAAACTTAGAAGTAGTTCCAAATTTAACGGATGGGCAGGAAGTAATTAAGCCAACAGAACAACCTATCAAAGCTACGGGACATTTACGAATGCTCTACGGAAATTTAGCTAAGGAAGGTTCTGTTGCAAAAATAACAGGAAAGGAAGGATTGTATTTCTCTGGAAAAGCAAAAGTTTTTGAAGGCGAATACGCAGCAAATGATGGGATACGAGATGGTAAAGTAGCAAAAGGGGATGTGGTTGTAATCCGTTATGAAGGACCTAAAGGAGGACCAGGGATGCCAGAAATGCTAAAACCCACAGCCGCAATTATGGGAGTAGGGTTAGGTAAAGAGGTTGCTCTAATTACCGATGGTCGTTTTTCAGGAGGTACGCATGGTTTTGTGGTAGGGCATATTACACCAGAAGCACAAGAAGGTGGTGTAATCGCTTTGGTAAAAGATGGAGATACTATAACCATTAACGCAGAAACAAATACAATTAATGTAGAAATTTCTGAAGATGAATTAAGAAAGAGAAAACAAGAATGGAAAGCTCCACCTTTAAAAGTAAAAAGAGGAGTATTATACAAATACGCAAAAACCGTAGCATCTGCTTCTAACGGATGTGTAACTGATGAATTTTAACCCTTGTACTATGGAAACAAAAACACAACAACAAAGAGAACAAGAAACAACACAGAAAGTAACCATTACAGGTGCAGAAGCTGTAGTTAAATGTTTATTAGAAGAAGGAGTCGATTTATTGTATGGGTATCCAGGAGGAGCCATCATGCCTGTATATGATGAGTTGTATAAATACCAAGACAAATTACACCATGTATTAACACGCCATGAGCAAGGAGCCACGCATGCAGCACAAGGGTATGCAAGAGCTACAGGTAAGGTTGGAGTGGCAATAGCAACTTCAGGTCCAGGAGCAACCAACTTAATTACTGGTATTGCCGATGCGCAGATAGATTCTACGCCAATGGTATGTATCACTGGACAAGTAGGAGCACATTTATTAGGTTCTGACGCTTTTCAAGAAACGGATATCGTGGGTATTTCAACTCCAGTAACAAAGTGGAATTATCAGATAACCAAAGCAAGTGAAATTCCTGAAGTGATGGCGAAAGCATTTTACATTGCTCGTTCAGGAAGACCAGGTCCTGTTTTGGTCGATATTACCAAAAACGCACAGTTTGAAGAATTTGATTTTTCTTATAAAAAATGCACTTCGGTTCGTAGTTATCGACCTGTTCCAGAGATGGATATAGAAAGTGTAAAAGCAGCTGTAGAGTTAATTAATAAAGCAGAAAAACCATTTGTAATTTGGGGACAAGGAGTAATACTAGGAGAAGCAGAAGAAGAATTTAAAGCTTTTATAGAAAAAGCAGAAATTCCTTCAGCAAGTACTTTGTTAGGCTTATCTGCTTTACCAACCAAACATCCGTTACATGTGGGAATGGTAGGAATGCACGGTAATTACAGTCCGAATAAATTGACTAATGAGTGTGATGTGTTAATAGCTATCGGAATGCGTTTTGACGACCGTGTTACTGGGGATTTAAGCCGTTATGCAAAACAAGCTAAAGTGGTACATTTTGAAATAGACCCTGCGGAAGTTGATAAAAATGTAAAGACAGACGTAGCTGTTTTAGGGAATGTAAAAGAAACTTTGGCAGCATCACTTTCGCTGTTACAAGAAAACTCACACAAAGAGTGGCTACAAGAGTTTAGAAATTTAGATGCGGTAGAGTTTGATAAAGTAATCAAGAACGACCTGTTTCCAACGAAAGAAGGATTAACCATGGGAGAAGTTATCAAACAAATAAATGAAGCTTCAAAAGGAAAAGCCATTGTAGTAACTGATGTAGGACAGCATCAAATGATAGCGAGTCGTTATGCCGAGTTCAATCAATCAAAAAGTAGTATTACTTCAGGTGGGTTAGGAACCATGGGGTTTGCTTTACCTGCTGCTATTGGTGCTAAAATGGGTACTCCAGAACGCGAAGTAGTTGCTGTAATTGGCGACGGTGGTTACCAGATGACTATACAAGAACTTGGAACAATTTTACAAACTAAAGCAGCTGTTAAAATTGTAGTACTAAATAATGAATTTTTGGGTATGGTACGCCAGTGGCAACAGCTGTTTTTTGACAAGCGTTATGCTTCTACGGTAATGACCAATCCTGATTTTGTAGCAATTGCTAAAGGCTATCATCTAGCAGCTAACAGAGTAACTAAAAGAGAAGAGTTAGCGAATGCTGTAGTAGAAATGATAGCAAGTAAAGAGGCTTATTTCTTAGAGGTTTGTGTAGAAAAGGAAGATAATGTATTTCCAATGATTCCAACAGGAGCATCGGTATCAGAAGTTCGATTAAAATAATATAATATGAGCACAAAAAACACCTATACAATCTCAATATATACCGAAAATAATGTTGGATTGTTGAATAGAATATCAGCAATATTTCAACGAAGACATTTGAATATAGAAAGCGTTAATGTATCAAAGTCAGAAATTAAAAGTGTATCCAGATTTACACTTTTGGTAAAAGTAACGGAAGAACAAATCAAAAAAATAATAGGTCAGATAGAAAAACAAGTAGAAGTAATCAAAGCTTTTTATCATACCGACGAAGAAACAGTATATCAAGAATCGTGTTTGTTTAAACTGAGTACAGACTTATTGACTGATAACGACGATATTCAAACGATTATTAACCAAAGTAAATCAAGAGTCATTAATGTAAACAAAAACTTTTTTGTTCTTGAAAAGTCAGGAAGTAAAGAAGAGGTGGAAGAACTCTATCATATTTTAGACAAACATGGTATTAAGCAATTTGTTCGCTCAGGAAGAATAGCGATTACTAAAGAAGAAATGCCAGTATCAAAACTATTACAATTAATAAAAGCATAAACAACACAAATAAAAATGAAAAATTATTTCAACCAATTATCATTAAGAGAACAATTAGAACAATTAGGAAAATGTAGATTTATGAATGCTGATGAGTTTTCAGACGGTATATCAGCATTAAAAGGTAAGAAAGTGGTAATTGTAGGATGTGGAGCACAAGGATTAAACCAAGGATTAAACATGCGCGATTCAGGTTTAGATATTTCATACGCATTACGAGAAGCTGCCATTAAAGAGCAGCGTCAATCGTATAAAAACGCAACAGAAAATGGGTTTAAAGTAGGAACGTATGAAGAATTAATTCCTACTGCCGATTTGGCATGTAATTTAACTCCAGATAAACAACATACGCAGGTAGTTAATACTGTGATGCCATTGATGAAATCAGGAGCAACCCTATCGTATTCTCACGGATTTAATATTGTTGAAGAGGGCATGCAAGTGCGTAAAGATTTAACTGTAATTATGGTAGCACCTAAGTGCCCTGGAACAGAAGTAAGAGAAGAATATTTAAGAGGTTTTGGAGTACCTACATTAATAGCAGTACACCCTGAAAATGACCCAGAAAACAAAGGGTTGGCTCAAGCAAAAGCTTATGCGTATGCTACAGGAGGTCATAAAGCAGGAGTATTGGAATCGTCGTTTGTTGCTGAGGTAAAATCAGACTTAATGGGGGAGCAAACTATTTTATGTGGTGTGTTACAAACAGGGTCAATCTTATCGTTCAACAAAATGGTAGAAAAAGGTATTGAACCAGCATATGCTTCTAAATTAATTCAATATGGATGGGAAACTATTACCGAAGCTCTGAAGCATGGAGGGATTACCAATATGATGGATCGCTTATCAAACCCAGCAAAACTAAAAGCTTACCAACTTTCCGAAGAATTAAAAGAAGTATTAGCTCCATTGTTTAACAAACATATGGATGATATTATGTCTGGTCATTTTTCAAAAACGATGATGGAAGATTGGGCAAGCGACGATGTGAATTTATTGACATGGCGAGCTGCTACAGGAGAAACTCAGTTTGAAAAAACAGCAGCTACTTCTGAAGAAGTTTCAGAACAGACCTATTTTGATAAAGGAACTTTGTTAGTAGCTTTTGTAAAGGCTGGAGTTGAGTTAGCATTCGAAACAATGGTGAAATCAGGAATTATTTCAGCATCGGCATACTACGAATCGCTACATGAACTACCATTAATTGCAAATACGGTAGCACGTAAAAAGTTATTTGAAATGAACAGAATTATTTCTGATACTGCCGAATATGGATGTTATCTGTTCGATCATGCTGCAAAGCCATTGTTAACTGATTTTATGAAGTCGTTAAGTACAGATGTTATCGGAAAAGAGTACAGTACTTCTAATGAAGTAGATAACCTTGAACTAATTAAAGTAAATAAAGCAATTCGCAACCATCCTATTGAAGAAGTAGGAGCAGAGCTACGTGAGGCAATGACTGCTATGAAAGTAATCAGAACAAGTGTTAGCCAAGAAGAACCTGCTTTAGCGTAATATATTATGGAGGTTCAAAAAGAAACTTATTTTCCTAAATTAGAAGATATACAGCAAGCTGCTACGACTTTACAAGAGGTCGTGGCAGTTACTCCGCTGCAAGAAAATTTTAATTTATCGCAACAGTTTAATGCAACTATTTTTTTAAAAAGAGAAGATTTACAACAAGTTCGTTCGTACAAAATTAGAGGAGCCTATAACAAAATTAATTCTTTAACAGAAGAGGAGTTAGTGAATGGAATTGTGTGTGCTAGCGCAGGAAATCATGCACAAGGCGTTGCGTTAGCGTGTAGAAAAAAAGAAATTTATGGTACTATTTATATGCCAGCACCAACACCAAAACAAAAGATAGAACAAGTAAAAATGTTTGGGGGTAATTTTGTAGAAATTCGATTGATAGGAGATACGTTTGACGATGCCTATAAAGCAGCAAAACTTTTATGTGATAGTTTACAAAAAACATTTGTGCATCCGTTTGACGATGAAAAAATTATTGAAGGACAGGCAACGGTAGGCTTAGAAATTTTAGAGCAATCAGAGCAACCTATAGACTATGTTTTTGTACCTGTTGGTGGTGGTGGGTTAGCCTCTGGTTTATCAAGTGTTTTTAAGTTATTATCTCCGAGCACCAAAATTATTGGAGTAGAGCCTGCTGGAGCACCTTCTATGAAAAGATCTTTAGAAGAAAATAATAATATTAAACTTAATAGTATTGATAAGTTTGTAGATGGTGCAGCTGTTCAGCAAGTAGGGGAGTTAACCTACAAAATTTGTCAGGAAAACTTATCGGATATGCTTACTGTTCCAGAAGGAAAAGTATGTCAGACGATTTTAGAAATGTACAACAAAGAAGCTATTGTAGTGGAGCCCGCAGGGGCATTAACTTTAAGCGCATTAGATTTTTACAAGGAAGATTTAAAAGGTAAAAATGTAGTATGTGTTATAAGTGGAAGTAATAATGATATAACTCGTACTGCTGAAATTAAGGAAAGAGCCTTGTTATATGGTGGATTTAAGCACTATTTTATTGTACGTTTTCCGCAACGTGCTGGAGCTTTAAAAGAATTTGTCGCTGAGGTATTAGGAGAGAATGACGACATCACTTTTTTCGAATATTCTAAAAAGACCAATAGAGAAAATGGATCTGCAGTTGTAGGAATAGAGTTGGAGAAAAAAGAAGATTTACAACCGTTAATTCATAGAATGAAAGAACGAAGTTTTTACGGTGAATACCTGAATGATAAACCTAATTTATTTGAGTTTTTAGTGTAATTATTAATAAGGTAGTTTTAAATTATGTCTTTTCGACTGAAGGGAGAAATCTTTAGAATATTTGTTTTTCATTTATACCAGATTCCTCCTTGATTGCTTCGCAATATACTTTCAATCAAAATATATTTTGATTTCAGTAGCGTTTGGAATGACGTTTAACTGCCTTGTTTTTTATCAAGATACACCCAATGGTCATTTTCTTTACAAAAAACAGAGTTTTCGTGAATCACATCTATAGTACCATTTTCCATAAAAAAAGCTTTGAACTCAACAGTGGTATCGGTAGTATTTAAAACTTCTAATTTTAACCAATTCACAGCTTTTGTCCATGCTAAAATTTCTTTCTTTTCATGTTTAGAAGGTCTGGTACTACTATGGTGACTTTTTTGTAGGTAATTAATATCTGCTAAAACAAAAGCACTATATCTTGAACGCATTAAAGCTTCAGCTGAGGTAACCGAATGAATATTTTGATGTGCTTTTTGGCAACAATCTGAATACTTTTTATTTGGTGTACAAGGGCATTGCATGACTTATTAATTGATTAATTCGGTTTGATTCTGCACTCTAAAACAACGTTCTTCTCCAAGAAATAAAGGATTTCCGTGTTTTTCAGACCAAAATCCATCTAAAATATTTTTAGAAAGACAAGAGTATACAGCAACACCTTTGTAAACAGTGTTATGATCACTAGTGTAATTAAAATTAATAATAAGAATATTGCTTTTAAAGAAACCTGTTCCAAACTGTTCTTGTTCATTATTAATAAGCCATTTGGCAATAATTCTATTGTTTTTATCAAGAGTTAAAGAAAGAGTTCCTTTATATTTCTTTTCACTTTCATCTTGATTACTACCGATAATATTGTATACTCCTACTAAATCTTTTACTGTCATTTAATCTTCAAATATGGAAGCAAAAATAAGATAGTTTATAATAAGTAACGACTTTTATTGGGCAAGAAGAGCTGGGTTGTGTTTTTTGATTTTAATTTTAATATGCTTTGAAGCAGGCATATTACTTCCTTTGACGGTATTGTGAATTGATACCAACACATTAGTTTCAGGGAAATAGGTAACTGTGTTTTTCTCAGGAATAGGATACTCAACAATAATAAATAATGGAGCAATACGTTCTGTATTGTCGTCATAATTGTATAAATCTACCTTATCACCAGATGTAAGTCCTGCTTTTTTAATATCTTTTTTGTTCATAAAAATTACACGACGTTCATTATAAACTCCGCGATAGCGATCATCTAATCCATAAATAGTAGTATTGAATTGATCGTGTGTTCTAACAGTAGCCATTAGATATTCATCATCAGCTAGTCTGTTTTCGGGTAATGTTGTTATAGAAAAAGGAACACGGTCTCCAAACTCTTTTGTCTTAAAGTTTCCTTCACGTGCCGCATTAGGTAAGTAAAATCCGCCTTTTTGTTTTACACGAACATTGTAGTTGTCAAAACCAGGAATACATTTTTCAATATCATCTCTCACAGCATCATAACTATTCGTATAACGATCCCAATCAACCACACTTTTGTTTCCTAAAGTAGCTTTTGCCATACGACACACAATATGTGTTTCGTTGATAAGTTTGTTAGATATAGGCTTTAATACTCCTTTAGACCACTCTACAATCCCCATTGCATTTTCAGCACTTGTATACTGATGCTCATCGTTAACCATATCAATTTCACTTTTAGAAATAGTAGGTAAAATTAAAGCCTCTTTTCCGTGAATCAAATGGGTTCGGTTTAACTTAGTAGAAACAGAAACAGACAAATCAAGTTGTCTCATTCCGTTTGCGGTATAGGTGGTATCAGGAGTTGCAGATAAGAAGTTTCCGCCCATGCTAAAGTGTACTTTAACCTTTCCATCATTCATCGCCTTTATGGTATTTACAACATCATAACCATTATTTCTTGGCGGATTAAAGCCGAAAACTTCTTGTAATTTATCAAGCTGCTCTATGGAAGGACTGTGGTTAATAAGCATCGTTCTATTTCCTTGTACATTACTATGTCCACGTACAGGGCAAGAACCTGATCCAGGCTTACCAATACTTCCCTTTAGGAATAATAAGTTTAGGACTTCCTTTAAAATATCAACCCCGTTAGGTTGTTGTGTAAGTCCCATTCCCCAGCAAATAATAATTCGGTTTTTATGGGCTAGCATTTTAGCAGCTTTTTGAATATCTTTTTTTAAAACACCAGATGCACTTGCTAGTTTATCTATGTCATAATTTTCAATTTGCTTAATTAAATTTTCATAACCAACTGTTTTCTTTTTGATAAATTCTTGATCAAAAACTTTACCTGGGGTTTCTTTTTCAAAATGTAATAGTAAGTGTTCGATAGCTTTTAACAATGCTAAATCTCCATTAATTTTAACAGGAAGATGTAAATCGGCAAGTTGGATGCCTTTTCCTAAAATACCACTTATTTTTTGGGGATCTCGGAAACCCATTAAACCAGCTTCGGGAAGAGGGTTAACAGCAATAATTTTAGCTCCATTCTTTTTTCCTTTTTCTAAAGCACTTAACATTCTTGGTGAGTTCGTTCCTGGATTTTGACCAATAATCATAATGATATCGGTATCGTAGAAGTCTTTTAAAGTAGCAGTTCCTTTTCCTATACCTGTAACTGAGGCTAAGGTGAAACCAGAGGTTTCGTGACACATGTTAGAACAATCAGGGAAGTTGTTTGTTCCAAATTCACGTACAAAAAGTTGATATACAAAAGAAGCTTCATTACTTGTTCTTCCAGAAGTGTAAAATGCTGCATTATCTGGAGACTCTAACTGATTTAAGTGTTCGGCAATTTTTGTAAAAGCATTGTCCCAGCTAATAGGTTCATAATGTGTACCATTTTTAGGGAGGTACATAGGCTCAGAAAGTCTACCTAGATGTCCAATTTCATAATCAGTTAATTGAGAAAGCTCATAAATAGAATTTTGTTTAAAAAAATCTGCAGTAATTCTTTTACTGGTAGCCTCTTCAGCTATAGCTTTTGCACCATTTTCACAATATTCAGCAATAGGTGATCGCTCATCATCAGGATCGGGCCAACCACAACTAGGGCAATCAAAACCATCAAATTGATTCATTTTAACCAAAGCTTTTCCTCCTCTAACCAAAGCTTTATCATTTATTAAACTCTTTATAGCGTTTATAACTCCAGGAATTCCTGCAGCCCAATCTTTTGGTTTACCAGTTCTTAAGCTTAATAGTTTGTAAGGAGGCTCAGCAGAAGGTTGCTTATCAGTTTGTTTTTTTGGTTTGTTGTCCATTATTTTTTCTATAATCTTAGAGGTATAAAGTTAAGAAAAAAATAAAGGAGATTGTAGTAGGTTAAATGATTTTGTATTTAATTTGAAGAGTTAAAGCTATAAAAAAGATTAGTTTTTGAGAACAACTTTTTTAAGTAGGTTTTTTTTCTTTTTTGAAGCTTTTGAAAGTCTGATAAGATTATTTACTCCAATAACAACTAAGATAGAAATACAAGCGGCAGTTCCTAATGCTCCTCCATAACCATTGAAGAAAATAGGGCTAACCGTATAAATAAAACCAAAAACAATTCCAGCGAAAATAATTGAAGTATAGTTGCGGGTAAGTTTGCTAGAGGTCATACCAACAAAAGAAGCTCCAAAAAATATCCAAGGGATTTGTTGGGTTAAGTTTTGAGGAAATATTTCAGGAAAAAGATAGAGTAAACCAGAAACTACAAGAGTTAGTAAGGCAGAAGCTCTTACAGGTCCTTGTTTGTACTTTGTGCTGACTATAAAAGTTAAAAAAGCTCCAAATATGCTCGTTAAGTAAATTGGTAAAACAGTAAGCATTAGGAGAGAATTAAAAGTAATAGAGATGATATAACTACACTACCAAAAGCTACAGTACCTAATTTGCCACCAACTCCTAGAAAAAGGTTTTTAGAAAACATATAAAAAATACCCGCTATACTACCTGCAATAATTATAAAGCTATAATCAATTGCAATATGTTTTTGAGACATTCCTACAAAGCAACCACAATACATTGCGTTAGGAATATTTTGTAAAACCTCTGATTTTTTATTTAAGTTAGGTAAGAATGAAGCGAGAGTTCCTATTAAAGCAGCAGCCAAAACAGAACTCAAATTAGTAAAGAGATATAAATAACTAGTAAGTAGTGCACCAATTATAACAAATACCATAACATAAAAAGGTTCAAAGTCAATCTCTTTAACTTTAAAGAATTTTATATAATTATAAACTATAAGTATGGTAAAAAGTGTTGTTAATGATAGTACTATAAAAACGTTTTTATGTTCTAGCAGCAATGCAGTAATAAATGCTAATTGAGTAAAAACTAAAAAAATGATTGAAAAAAAGTGAAAATATTTTTGTCTCAAACCTGAGTAATCCTGCTTTATAATGGAACTACAAATTTACGATATACATAGCGATTACTCAATTAATTTCCTTGAATTCTAATCCAAAGATCTTTTAATAATTGTTTTGCTTCTTCACGATCTCTAGGTACTTCATTTATAACAATTTTATTATGTTTTTCAGCTATTTCAAAACTAAAAGCAAATTGTTGAAAATTAGGAGCTACGCTTAACAATCCGAAGCGAAGGTCATTTAAATAAATTAAATTATTCTTTTCTGAAATTGTATACCAACCTTTGGTAATTTTAATAAGTCGTTTTACTGAAACATTATTTTTATAATCGTTTAGTAAATGATGATTTTTAGGGTAGGAATAAAATTCAATTGGTTTAGTATCAAAAAAAGAATAATAACCTATTAGATAAGCATCATCTGTTTCTACATTTGCTGACCATAAAATGGTGTTAAAAGGCGTTGGTTTGGTTTCTATTTCTTTATAAGAAATCCCTTGTTCTTCTAAAGCATGTGAAAATTTAGTATAAGTGACTCCTTTAATAACAAGAGTTATTGCCATGTAAGAACTACTAATAATTAGTCCTAAATTGTTATACTTTGTTCTTTTTGCTGTCCCTTTACGTTGAAACATTGCCATTAGTAGAAATACTAAGAAAGGCAATGTGTATAAAGGATCAATAACAAATATATTTTTAAAAGCTAACCGTATATCAAGAGGCCAAAAAAGCTGAGTTCCCCAAGTAGTATGTGCATCGAGAATAGGATGTGTTAAAAATCCCCAAAACATAAGTTGCGCCCACTCTTTAGTGGAGGCATTTTTTTCATATAAAGAGATCAGCCAACCAAAAATCCACCCGAAAACAATTGCAAAAAATATAGAGTGTGTAAAACCTCTGTGTATTTCAAGTGCTGTAACTGTATCAAATAATTTACCAATGTACACATCTAAATCAGGTATAGTGCCTGCGATAGCTCCATAAAGCATTGCTTTGTTTCCGATTTTTTTACCTAATACAGCTTCTCCAACGGCTGCCCCAAGAACAATTTGTGTGAGTGAATCCATCTAGCAAAAATACTTATAAAACGATTAGTAAACAGCGTTATAATATTCGTCAATCCATTCCGTAGAATATTTATTATATAAATCTTTAAGGAGTAGTTTGTTTGCTTCGGAAGTTTTAAAATCTTTATAAAAACTACCAAGAATCCAGACTGTTTCTCTAGGTAAGTTTTTGTTCTGATATTCAAAAAGAACTTGTTTAGAGGTTTCAGAAGAATCAACTAATAATAAAACCAATGCTCCAGCAGTTTCAAAATTAAACTGATTAAAGAAAGGAGTCATTTTTTGAACTCTTTTTAAAAGCACAGGATTTTCCAAGAACTTTATTGCTTTTAACCTTTTACGTAAGCTAGGGTAGCTGGTATAAGAGTTAACCTTGGTTGCAAATTTTAAAGTTTCTAAAAACTCGGTATACTTTGTATTGTAGAGATTTTCTATATTATTAGGAGAGCTAACACCAAAAAGTAAAAATACTTTACTAGGTTTTAAAACATTAATATTATATCCTTTTCCAATTGATGATAATGCTTTTTCAACTCCTTTTAAAAAAAGAGGATAGTTGTTTTCTTTTACTTTTATAATAGTACCTAATCTAGATAAGTGAAAACAGGCATCAATTATTTTTTGTTTTTCAATCCCTTTTAAAACTTTTGTTAAGGTAGCATTGATATCATAATGACGAGCTGGATAAAATT
This sequence comes from Tenacibaculum sp. 1B UA, assembly GCF_033978845.1. NCBI lineage: Bacteria > Pseudomonadati > Bacteroidota > Flavobacteriia > Flavobacteriales > Flavobacteriaceae > Tenacibaculum > Tenacibaculum sp. 1B UA. The sequence continues at coordinate 6,751 of NZ_JAKVUA010000002.1, read as the reverse complement.
TACCTTGAAACTCATGTTGTAAAGCTTCATTTTCACTTTCAACAAAAAGGTCTATAATTTTACTAGCCGTAAGTTTCCCTATAATTTGATATTTTTTTTCTTGTGATTGTATTCTTATATCTCTTCTCATGCATGAGATGTATTTATGACTGTTAAAGATTAGACAAGCAGACTACACCATATGACCTTTTAAGATAAAGACCAATCTTTATTTTTTTCAGAATAAAGATAATTATATTATGTGGGCTTGTAGACTGTTTTTAAAAGATTATTTTTCTAATTATTTCTTAAGTTGTTGAAGTTTTTTTAATGAAAAATAATAGCAGCTTTGTTGCGAATACTATGGTTTGCTACCTCAAATAATTTACACCAAACTAACTTTTCTCTCCAAAAATCATTTTCCTCGTTAATTGATTTATTAACTTCGTTAATATTTACAATTTTACCCTCTTCGTCTAGCTGAATGTTAAGCTTGTTAGCTATATACTTTAATTCATTGAGCAGTGAATAAGAAGATCCAATCATTGTGCCTTGAACAGGAATATCATCTGTAGCAAAAACAATATCAACAAATTTTACAGGAACATAAAATCCATCAGAGTCTGAATGACATAAAAGATGACAGGTTAATAATGATGTATGATCTTCTACAAGTGAATCTTCAGAAGGGTAGGCGTCTGGACTAAATGGAGTAGGAGTCCAGTCTTCATATTCTGCACAATAAGCATAGAAACGTCTTAGATGGTGAATATATTCATAAGGAAATCCGCCTATTTCAAGAGGTTTAGATTCTAATTCTTCTGGTTCTTTATAAGGTGTAATACCATCTAACTCAAGTAACTTATTAATGTTTTTGAAAACAGAAGTGTAATGTTCAAAAGCTTCTTCATCTATCTCTTTAAAGCTAGCGAGTGCTCCACTAGTAACGTATAGTCCCATTTTTAGTTATAGTTTATAATTCGTTGTAAAATTATAAACCTATGTAAGTAGATAGAAATCTGTTTTATAAACGTAGTTAATCATTGTAAATTTGAAGCTAAATTGAAGCTGTAATTACAAGGAGTTTAAGTAAACTCCTTGTTTAGGTTATAAAATTTTAAACTTAAAGCTGCTCGAAAGGAGTTACTTTTAAAATTTCAATTTTTTTATTTCCCTTTTTAAAAGGCCAGTCAATAATATCACCTTCTTTATAGCCAACAGTGGCTAAAGCCATATCTGAAAGGATTGAAAACTTTCTTTTTTGAAGCCTAGTCTTGTTTGTAGAAACAAAAATATATTCTTTTTTTTGTTGATTTGAATGATCTAAAATCATAACCCTCCTGTTTACAGTCACTACATCATCAGGAAGTTCTCTTCGTCTTACTTGTTTAGCACCTTTTAGTTCAGATAGTAAGCGGTTTTCTTCTTCAAGGGTTACTTTTTTTCTTCTAACATGGTCTTTTATAAGATCATATATACCTGTGGTTACTATAATGTTTTTTGTCATTATTTTATAATTATTGATGAATAGAAATAAACTAAATTCTAGGTGTTGAAAAAAGACCTAGAATTTAGTTTAAATTAATTAAAACTAAAGTTGCCCCTACCTTTAAAATGGGTAGGGCTTAAATAATAAACTCTTTAGAATTTTTTAAAAAAATATCATCAAGCAGGTAGCGCAACGAAGCAATTAGCTTTTGCGCAAAGTTTTTTTGAAATGTAAATATTGCAGTCATGTATAATTTACACTTAGTGGATACAAATTTACTGTTTATTTATTAAATTAAAAAGTAATATTCAAACTCACAAACTAGGTCTGGTTTTATTAAAAATTATTCATTGAAGAGAGGTTGTTTTTTAAAAAAAGTATTTAATCTTAAAATAGTGATAAGTAGGAATCTATTAAATTAACTTTATTAGATTTAACTCTGTTATTTTGCTGTAAATCAGCTATAAAAATTTCATAAAATTCATTAAGTATATCTTTACGTTATCTGTTTTTTTTATTGTAAACGTTCAGGCTCAAAACAAAAAGTAGATAACCTTAAAATTGAATTAGAAAATTATAATTCAAAGAAAGAGAGGTAATATTTGTTTTATAAACGTAGTAAACCGTTGTAAATTTGAAAAAAATGAGTTTACTTCCCAATACAGAAATTTCCAAAAATATGCCCCAAAATATCTTTATCTACATCATATTCTCCAGTAATATTTCCTAAATGACGTAAACATTCACGAATGTCAATAGCAAATAAATCAGAAGAAATATCTAATTCTATACCATTTTTAACTGAATTGATACTCTCTAAAGCTAAAGTTAGAGCTTCGAAGTGGCGAGAGTTCGTTACAATGGTTTCATTATTACTCAAAGCACCAGTATTTACTAATGAAATAAGTTCTTGTTTTAATTCATCAACACCAATATTTTGTTTAGCAGAAAGTAAAATTAAGTTTTCAATTTCTGATTGTAAAATAGAGGAGTCATGGCAAGACAGCGTATCAATTTTATTAGCAATAACTAATAAACGTTTGTTTGGGAAACGCTTTTTTATAGTTTCAATTTCCTCTAAAAACAACTCTTTTGAATGTATATATTTATTAGAGTCGATCAAGAAAATAATTAGTTGTGCGTTCTCCGCTTTTTCATAAGCCTTTTTTATACCAATACTTTCAACAACATCTTCAGTTTCTCTAATTCCAGCAGTATCAATAAAACGGAAAACAACACCATCAATAATTAGCTCGTCTTCAATAGCATCTCGAGTTGTACCAGCAATATCAGATACAATAGCCTTTTCTTCGTTAAGTAAAGCATTTAATAGAGTAGATTTTCCAACATTTGGTTCACCAATAATAGCTACAGGTATTCCATTTTTCATAGCGTTCCCAAAGGCAAAAGAATCTATTAAACGTTTTAAAACCGCTGATATTTTGGCTACCAATTCTTTAAACTTGGTTCTATCAGCAAACTCAACATCTTCACCAGAAAAATCGAGCTCTAACTCAATTAATGCAGCAAAGTCCAACAATTGAGCACGTAATTCTTTCAGTTCATTGGTAATTCCTCCACGCATTTGTTGAATTGCCATTTGATGAGAAGCAGCAGAGTTTGAAGCAATAACATCAGCCACAGCTTCGGCTTGTGATAAATCCATTTTACCATTTAAAAAAGCACGCATAGTAAACTCACCATTATCAGCCATTCGACAACCATTTTGTAAAAAAAGTTGAATAATTTCTTGTTGAATAAAACTAGATCCATGGCATGAAATTTCTACCACATTTTCACCGGTGTAAGAGTGTGGGTTTTTAAAAATAGATACTAAAACTTGATCAATGATGACTCCATTATTCACAATATGGCCTAAATGTAAAGTGTGAGATTTTTGATTTAATAATGATTTATTTTTCTTTACAGAAGTGAAAAAAGAATCTACAATTTTTATCGATTCTTCTCCTGAAACTCTAATAACAGCGATAGCTCCAACCCCTGCAGGAGTTGCTAAAGCAATAATTGCATCGTTTTGTACCATATTGCAAAATTACCTAATTTAAAAAGAAGTATTATAAAAATAAAAAGAAGATATTTTTCTTTATAAACGCACAAAAAAAACTTTTTTTTTAAAAAAACTAAAAATAAGTATTACATTTGCATATAATAGCTTTTTAGATTTAAAAGCATTATCCCCCCAAAAAATATACTATTCCCATTTAGTATTATTTTCCTCGAAAAATCTTATTGTGCATTCTTTGTGTGTTATTGCAATACTCTGAAATGCGTACCTCTTAATTACCCCGCCCCATAATTACCCCCACTTTAGATTAGATATACAACCTTTGATTGTTTGTATTAGTAACATAATAATTATAAAACAAATAATATGGAAAAAAATACTATTCAAAAACTATTGTATTTACTCTTTTTATTTAGTGGTTTAAGTCTTTGGTCACAAGGCTTAACCGAGCTATCAGTAATTTCTTATAGTGAAAAACCAGATTATGAAAGGGTACACATGCATAAGTTAAAAATTAGCAATAATAGCGCAGTGGAAAAAGAGTATCGTTTTTCTATAAACAGTATACCCTGTAAAAATCAAGAAAATATAGAAACTGTATTAGAGTATTCATTATTAGATGAAAAAAAGAAACCTATTATAAAAGCATTAAAAGTACTACCTAAAAGAAGTAAAATACTTTATTTAAAGATAACTAAACCATACAATATCAAATTAGGAAGTTGGAATTGTATAGAACTCCTAGTAAATGACCTTCAAGAGCAAGTGTCACTACAAAAAACAGCTCCCTCTAACAAGATTACTATAAAAACATACACACCAAATCAGAGTAATGACAATTAGACTATTTAGGTAAGATTGTTATTATTAAAAAACTTAGAGGACATGAAAAAAAATACTAGTTTTATTTTACTTTTTATAGTGGTTTTTCTCGTTGCTGGGGGAAGATTAGAAGCCCAAATAAAAAAGGGGTTTCAACCAAGATTTTCAGAAGCAGTTAAAGGAAATGTAACATTAATAGCTAATAATGTTTTATCAAGAAATAAAACAACAAGCTATACAGGAAACGACGGAAACCATGATTTTAGTAATAACGTTTTTGTTGATATAGATAACGATGCAAGCACATTCAATTCAAGTAGTGCAAATTTATCTAATCCAGAGCCAACAGTTAGTTGTTTAAGTATTAAAAAAGCTTATTTATACTGGGCAGCAGCAGATAAAGAAGAGGACGACCCCTCTGATGAACCAAATTGGGATTACAATAAAGTAAAATTGCAATTACCAGGAAATTTAGGTTATACAACTATAACAGCTGATAATGTTATTTATAGAGGAAGAGACGAGGTAGGACACTTTGTTAATGACCCATATATTTGCTTTAAGGATATTACAAATGAAGTAAAAGCTTTAGCAACACCTTATGGAACGTATCAAGTAGCTAATATTAGGGCAAAGGAAGGAAGTTTGACTTCACATGGAGGAGGAAATACAGGAACTTCTGGAGGTTGGCAAATAGTATTTGTATATGAGAGTCCTACTTTACCAGCAAAAAATATATCGCTTTTTGATGGTTACGCCCATGTTACAAGTAGTGTTAATAATTTTGAAATTGGATTTAGTGGTTTTCAAACTGTACCAACAGGAGATGTAGATGTAGATGTAGTAATAGGTGCTTTAGAAGGAGATAGAGATTTATCAGGAGACAAATTACAAATAAAAAATACCAGTAATAATTGGGTAGATTTATCATATAGCTTAAGGGATGCAAACAATTTTTTTAATAGTAGAATAGCTAAAAATGGAAGTAACTTTATAGATAGAAATCCAGCTAGTACTAATACTTTGGGATTTGATGCAGATGTATTTGCTCTTAGTAATCCAGGAAACAGTATAATAGCTAACAATCAAACTTCTGCGACAATAAGATTAACATCAAACCAAGAAACATACGGACTCTTTTTAATAGGTTTATCTGTTGATGTTTGGAAACCAGATTTAGCGCCATTAATATTATCAAGCTCAACAAATACTAGTAGTGTAGAAGACACTGTTAGTTTTTCAGTCAATATAGAAAACAATGGTAATGACAATGTAAAAGACTTAAAAATAGAAACAACAATACCTCAAGAAGTAGATTTAATAGAACCAATAACAGGGTTACCTTTTGGAGTTACTTATAGTTATAATACGACAACTAGATTATTAATCTTTAATGCTATTGATGGAATTACAGATGTAGGAGATACACCATATAGTTTAAGTTTTCAGGTGAAAGTAAAAGAACAATGTTATTTTCTAGAAGAAATGTGTTCCGATAAATTTCAAATGCAATTAGTAGCAACTTATGCAGGAGAAGAAAATAATAGCACACAAACTACTTTAAGTTCTAAATCAGTTGATTCTTGTGGCATAGGAGATAATTTACCTAATGAGATAAGTATTAACCAACCTGACGAGGCTAATTGGACAATTACAGTTGGTTCATTAGATAGAACAGTGTCTTGTGACGATAGTAATGCCCTAACAGCGGCACAATTACTTACACCAAAGGCTAGTTGTGATTTAACAATAACCAAAATATCAGGAAGCTTTGAGGCTTCAACAACTAATTGTCCTGTTATAGGAACATATACAAATACTTGGACATTTACAGATGCTTGTGGAAGAACAAGTGGGCAATTTACCCAAACTATCACAGTAACCGATACGACTGCACCAACTTTATCAGCAGAACTAACCGATATTTCAGTAGACTGTGAAGCCATACCATCAGTACCAACGATTACAGCGACTGATAATTGTGATACTGTAGTAGACGTGGTATTTACCGAAGTAAGCAATACGGTAGTAGACGGATGTGGAGAAATCGTACGTCAATGGGAATCAACTGACAACTGTGGTAATACAGTAAGTCATACCCAAACTATCACAGTAACCGATACCACTGCACCAACTTTATCAGCAGAACCAACCGATATTTCAGTAGACTGTGAAGCCATACCATCAGTACCAACAATCACAGCGACTGATAATTGTGATAGCGTAGTAGACGTAGTGTTTACAGAAGTAAGCAATACGGTAGTAGACGGATGTGGAGAAATCGTACGTCAATGGGAATCAACTGACAACTGTGGTAATACAGTAAGTCATACCCAAACTATCACAGTAACTGATACCACTGCACCAACTTTATCAGCAGAACCAACCGATATTTCAGTAGACTGTGAAGCCATACCATCAGTACCAACAATCAC